>CAMPBJ010000023.1 GCA_946637575.1 uncultured Clostridia bacterium
ATACGGTTATATTTAATGGTGTAATGCTTTTTCTTTTCTTGGCGAAAAAATATTAGCATTTTTCAAAAAACTATTGTAAAAATAAATACCTTATTGTAAAATAAATGTATGGAAAAGAGTTTATTTATCGAATTACTCAAACCGACGACATTTTCTTACATAAAATGTGAAGAAAAGAGAACGCTATGCGAAAGCCATAAGCACCATAGCATAGAATTCGTATACGTCGAATCAGGTAAACTCTATATTACGTACGAAGATAAGAAAAACTTTAATAAGGAAGTCGCATTAGAGGCGCTTCCGGGGCAATTTGCGATAATTAAACCGAACACACAACATTGTCAACATACCGACGCAAATACCATAGTTCTTGTTCTCGAACTGTTACCGAAAAGCCAAAATAATACTGTTGAAGAGATTATTGCCAATGATTATTTTATTAACCTGTTACCAAATACTCCATTGCTTAATATTTCAACTTTCGAGCCTGTAGAAATAATAAACGATTTATTCAACGTAAAAAGAAGACTTGAAAATATGATTCGCTACTTGTATAACAACAGAAAAGAAAAAGAAGAATATTTTTATCCCCAACTTGATATTTACTATAGAGAATTGTTTATTGAGATCTCAAAGACAATACCAAAGAATGCGTCCAAAAAAAGATACAATCGAATTATTTCGAATGCTTTAATGATTATAGAAAACAATTCAAGTATAACTGTTGCAAAAATCGCTAAACAACTTAATGTTTCAAAAGCATATTTATCTACTATTATAAGCAGATCACTTAATAGAACAACTCAAGAGCTGATTTTGGAAGCGAAAATCAAAAAAGCAAAAAAATTATTACTGAACGACGAATTGTCCATAACCACGATAGCGAAAAAATGCGGATATTCGACGCTACGGGGATTCCAGATATGTTTTACAAATTCAACGGGGACTTCTCCTTCGGAATACAGAAAATCCGCGCTAAACAACCGTTTTATTTATTGGGAATATCACGAAACCGGCGAAACGGGAATTGACGTTTCCACAGATTCCGAATAACAATCGTCTTTAAAAAAACAATCAAAAAAGAAGTGCCGATCGGCACTTCTTTTTTATGATGTTTTGCAATACTTAAACTACAAACGTAAGCGATGAGAAGTAGAAAATCTCGTTGCCAACGTTATCACCGTTCGTTATAGTAAGATAATCAGTACCGTTTTTGTAGGTGTTGAACTGATCGATTGTCAACTCTACTCTGGTCCAGTTGCCATTGGTAAGCCACGTAATTCTACCGTCTGCATAACTACTTGTCGTTGAAACCGCAAGATTAGATTTCGTACTATCCGTGTAAACGTAGAATACAACGCCCGTAGCACCGACGGGAACGACTATATCAGTCCTGAATCCGAACTGAGTCTTCCATCCGGAAGCAACAAGTTTCGTCGAACAGGTATCGTCGCCGTAAGTTCTGGTCGTATCAAACGATTTTGTCCCAAGATTTACAGTTACTTCGTCCTTTGTGAATTTTAACGCAGAGAAGTAGAACTTGACGCTTGAAACGTTACTTCCGTTTGTAAAATTAAGCAAATTGGTGCCGTCGGAATAGGTGTTGAATTGTGCAATAGTCAGTTGAACCTTATTCCAAGTACCGCAGGTAAGCCAAGCTATAGCGTCATTTGTCGAACCGGACGTTGAAATCGTAAGATTACTTACAGAACCCTCGGGGTAAACGTAGAATATAACGTATTTCGCGTCATCCGGCACTGCAACGCTCGAACTGAAACCGAATTGAACTTTCCAAGCGGATTGAGCGAGTTTAGTCGAATATGCCTCACCCGAAGACACGTAATTGTATGCAACGGACTTTGTTCCTGCAGAAGTGATTTCGTACTTACCGAAACGTAATGCGGAGAAGTAGCACTGTAAGTTGGTGACGTTGTCGCCGTTTGTAATATAAAGTAACGTTCCGTTGTTCTTATAGTTGACGAAGTCCGCCTTAGCAATTCTTACAGTATTCCAAGCGTTGCAAGTTAAGAAAGAGTTTGTAATCTTATTTGCATAGTTATTGGTTGTCGAAACAGCAAGGTTACTCTTACTTCCGTTCGGATAAACGCTGAATTCAACGTAATCTGCATCGTCGGGAACGGTAATCGAACTACTGAATCCGAATGTGCCTGCCCAAGCATTCAACGTAACCGACGTAGAGAACGCCTCGTCTCCATACGCCTTATTCGTGGCTATCGAAACGGTGGACGCTCCTGCCGTAACGTAAGTAGTCGCAAAGTGGATTTCGGACAGATAAATATGCATTCCGTTAAAGTTGTTTCCGTTTGTGAAACTTAAATCCGTGCTACCCGAAACGTATCCGTTATAAGTTGCAATCGGGAACGCGACGGGAGTCCAAGTATACGGAACGAACTTAGACGTAACGGCGTTATTTGTCGCACCGCTGGTCGAAATTACGGTTTCGGTGCTGGAACCGTCAAGGTAAACGTAGAAGTAAGCCACCTGAGAACCCGTGGGTACGGTTACATTGTTTGCAAACGTAAACTGTACTCTCCATGCACCGGGATTGATGCAGATAGATTTCTCTTCGTCGCCGTAAACGGTCGTCGTGCTGTACTCGAATCTCGACACCTTGTTGATGTTGATATACTCGCTTACGAAGTTAAGTTTCGAGAAGTAGAACCTGAGAGAACCGACGTTACTGCCGTTTGTCAGGTGCAGTTTGTTAGTACCGTCAGAGTAGGTGTTGAACTCATCTATCGTTAACTGAACCTTATTCCAAGCGTTGCAGGTAAGGTACATTATTCTGTCGTTCGTGTACGAACTCGTTCTTGAAAGCGCAAGATTGCTTACCGAATTTTCAACGTAGATATAGAACTCAACGTAGTTAGCGCCCGTAGGAACTTCGATTCCGGAATTAAATCCGAACTGCATTTCCCAAGCAGCAGGAGTAAGTTTAGTTGAGAACTCTTCTTCTCCGTAAACTCTATCTAACGAGACAGAACTAGTTGCATACACATTAGTTGCACTTACTTCATAGCTACAGAACTCTATACTCGAGAAGTAAAGCGGTAAATTGCTAACGCTGTCGCCGTTCGTTATATAGAGAACGGTTTGATTCGTTATATAGTTACCGAACGTCGTAGCGTCGATAATAACCGTATTCCATGCGTTACTGTTAAGGTACGTTATCCTACCGTTTGTGTAAGAACTCGTCGTCGAAAGTGCGAGATTACTCTTAGTACCGTCAACGTAAACTCTAATCTTAACGAAGTCAGTACCGCTCGGGATTTCTATACCGCTTCCGAATACGAACGGGAAAAACCAAGCCTTCGGTATGATATAGAGCGATTCAGTATCGTCGCCGTAAACGTGCGCGCTGCTTTCTGAAACGACCGCAAGACCTGTCGGCGCAACGTCAAGAGACTTAAACTGTATTTCGGAGAAATAGAAATTATAACTGCTCACGTTGCTTCCGTCCGTGAAATACAGCGCCGTCTCGTTCGAAACGTAATTATTATACGTTGCTATCGGCATTTCAAACTTCGTCCAAGAACCAACGGTGAGATAATTGCCTATCTTGTTCGTATAGTTGCTTGAAGTCGAGATAGCAAGGTTTGCGTTTGCACCACCTTCCGCATAGACGTAGAATTCAACGTAGTTCGCACTGGAAGGAACGCTTACGCTCGTAAACTTAAAGGTAGACGCCCACGCCGTAGGCCTGAACTTAATCGACCTGCTCTCGGAGCTGTACGCTCTCGAATAGTCAATGGAGAAGTTGTTGTTTGCTACGCTGTGAACGTAGACGTTCTGTTCGTATTGATAAGGAACAACAAACACGCCTTCGCCCTTACCTATCGTTAACGATAAGGTATGATTGGTTAAGGTCTGAGTTTTCTTACCGCCGGTTCTGGTGTAAACCAACGCCTTATTGATCGGCGAATTGAATACTATGGTAAGCGAATCGCTAACGGCGTAAGTATCCGGATCGGCAAAGTTGGTAATATATAAACCTAATTCTCCGTTTACACCGTAGTACTTACCGACGAGAGTCTGACGGCTTGCCGTGATCGACGAAACCACGTCGATACTGTCAATCGTGTTCGACACGCCGTAATAGTTGGTTCTGTTAAAGTTATTATTGTTCGGGTTGGAATTAGCACCCGTTACCTGCATTAAGCCGTCGAACTT
Organism: uncultured Clostridia bacterium; assembly: GCA_946637575.1. Lineage (GTDB taxonomy): Bacteria > Bacillota > Clostridia > Christensenellales > Borkfalkiaceae > UBA1259. The sequence continues at coordinate 4,192 of CAMPBJ010000023.1, forward strand.
AAAGTCGCCGAGAACAGCGCTTAAATTCGCTATTTCGTTATTTACGTTGGTTACGTAAGTATAAGGCGCATATAAAACGGATGCGTTACGGCTGATCATCGTTTGTTCGGTGTTCTTGTAATCCGCTAACGTAAACCATCTTATACCCTTTGCACCGAGCGAAAGAGCAACGTTTGCCATCCATCTTAAGTTGTCTTGCGTTGCCGCACGGATTCCCGACTTAAATTTCGTACAGTTGACGTAGACCTGGAATTCAGCGTCGTACATTCTGCAATATCTGGATACCGTACCCAAGGTAAGCGTCCACCACTGTTCAACGTTACCGCTCTGTAATAGCGGATAATAATCGACGCCTACGACTCTGTTATAAGGAATTTTAGCAACGACGTTTTCAAAATAATACTGAACGTATTCTTCGTAGGTGTGAGACACTTTAACGCCGCCTTCAGTCGATGCCAAAGTCTCGTTTTCTGCACCCGTATAATAAGGCAATAAGCATACGGAGAAATCAGTCGACGCATAGAAAGCGTTGTGCGTTTCGATTATGTCCTGCAATTCGCCGTCGATATTCGCATACCACGGTTCATCGGCATAGTAAATTGCACTTACCGCGGTAACTTTAGTGTTATTCGTAACGTTCTCAACTTCAAGATCAGAGCCTACAATATACTCTAACCCGTTTGCTTTACAAAGTTCGTCCCATTCTTGGCTGTACCCCCAGGTAAATACAGACGTAAACCCTGCGTTCCTGACCACTTCGAACATTGCCGAAATATCGTTTCCTCTCGGTTCGTCAAGATAAGACGTAGTTATTGCTCTCGTACTCGTTATATCTAAAGTCTGATCTTCGTAGTACGGAACGTAGTTAGCCGTTCTCGTAAGTTGCAAATCAGAGAAGTAGAACGTCTTATTGACAACACCGTTGTTGCCGTCAGAAATAATAAAGTCTGTACCGGACGCCACATAACTGTTATAAGTCGCAACGCTCAACTGTATCTCGTTCCATTCATTCTCGACGAAAGAAATATTATATGAAGTTGAGCCAAACTTAATTTCAAGCGGTGCCCAGTTCGCCGTCTTCGTCCAGTTTGGAGACTTGACGAAAATACTAACGGTAGAAACCGAAGGATCGGTTACCTGTTTAGTAAGTTTCATCGTACACTTCCAACCGGTGCAATCGACAACGTAAGAACCGAATTCGTATCCGTAAGTTTCGGCGGTAGTATATCCGCCCCTACCACTCGATACCGTTACGATATTCATCGGCGCTTTGCTCGGAGTGTTATAAACAGCCGAGAAGTAGAAAGTAACGCCGGAAACACTTGAACCGTTAGTAATATACAAACGTTTATGGTTAGTTACGTAATCGTTATACGTCTCAGCGGACATAGTAATTTCGTTCCATTGATTAGCGGTAAGCCATATAATTCTACCGTCGGCATAATTGTTTTTACTACTTAACGCCATATTTGTACGGCTTGCCGTCGGATAAATATAGAAAGTTACGTAACCGTCCGCATAAGTATTGCCGTGGAGATAGAAATCGCAAGCCCAATCGCTGGATGTCATCCAAGAGTCAACTTTTACTCCGCCTAAGCCTACCGAACCGTTATTTACAAAATAGTTTTGGTATCCGTCCGTTGTCTGACTGGAGAACACTTTATCAGATGCCTTTGCATTAGTTAAATACAAAGGATCCGTGCCGAATACGTTCCCGCCGTAATCATAGCGGGCGTATCTTAAACAAGCAGTTCCCGCCTGAAGGTTTTTAAGTTGCGCACCCGAAACGTATATCGTCGTTTTAGAGTTCGGAATTAAATCCGTGACAAATTTCTTGCCATCGTTAGCGCCGGGCGCCGCTCCGTTCGCTAAATAATAAAGCGATTTACGTGCGGTCGATTTAGTAGCGGACATAACGGAAAATTCATATATTCCATTATCGTCGATTACTTCTTCACCGGAATAAGTAATACCGAAATCGACGTACCATCTGTTAGGAACGACCTTAACGGAATATTCTTCGTCTAAATCATAAAGCGAATTTGCGTTTACAATGATATCCGCGCCTTTTAAATTAGTAACGGGATTATTGTATACGTTTGTAACGATTGCCATATCCCTTAAAATAGGTTGTGAAATGTCTATTTTGTTTCCGCCCGCTTCGTATTCTACGATTTTACCATCGTCTTCTTCTATACGTTCTAAAATATCACCCCAACGGCAAACCACTTCTTCACCATTAAGCGAAACGGATAGTTCGGGACGATAACCGTTGAGCCTGTTCTGTTCCGCAGTAGTATAATCGGGATTATTCTTTACGGCATACGTCGCAACGTAAGCAAAAGACGACGAGAACAAGTCTTCGTCCGTATCCGAATAAAAATATTGATCGCCGACTTTAATATAACTTCTTACGAATAAATCAGCAACGTAAATGCTGTTGTTAGAAGGAAAATCGTAAATATAAACTACGTTACTATAAGTGCTATCTTCTTCAACAAAATCGTATTTATCAAGCGTTATTTCGTGATTCAATACGTTCGGAGTGTCTACGGTAAGCACGTAGTCAGAGTCGGTATCATCAAAAACTTTTTTAGGAATTATTAACGTTCCGCCTTCAGTCGCGCCAAGCGCTATGAGCGCTTCGTACTTATCCTGATCGATAACGGTTTTGAACCTTATTCCGTCTTCTTCCGTGTTTTCAAGGTCCATCCTTACCGAAGCGCCTACAACGTTAAACTTTCCGGCAGGTTCTTCAACTTCGTCGGCGTGTGCCTTAAACACGTTAGAAAAACCGAGCGCAAAAAAGAGCAGAGTTAAAGTAAGTAACGGTAATAATAAAAGTCTTTTAACAAGTTTCATTTCGCATCCTCCTTATCAATTAAACCATTCGTTCCAGCCATCATCCCATGGACTACCCGTCGATGCCATGATTGTATTTTCGGCATCCAAAAAAACCACCTCTACAATCGGCGGCAGAAACTCTTTCTTTTCAGTTAATAAAGTATGGAATCCGTCTTGGTCTTTCATTGAAACCTCCAACACATTGTCAATTCTTAACTTGAATCAACAATCTTTTCTGTATTATAAAGTTATTATCACACCAAAGCAATAAAGCGTTGGGAATTAATAAAACAAAATTTCGTGTTATTATGAAATAATATCGTGGATAAATAGCAAAACGGCAAATCTTTAATCACTCGCTTTGGAGTTTTATTTGAGAAAACTCTTTGTTTTTTGGAAATCTAAGATGTTTTTAACGCACAAGCGCTACTCGTTATTTTTCTTAACAAGTAGCGCACATGCATGAAGTAATTTATGATATTTAGTCTTTAGGAGAACTAAATGTCTATAGGTATTAGTCAATATAACCGTAGTGCTTTAAGGTCGCTTTAAGTCTGTCCATAGTTTCCTTGGGAAGTTCGGAAAGAACGGGCTTACGGCAGTAACCTGCATCTATACCGCGAAGTTTAAGACCTTCTTTTATTATCTGTAACCAAAGAATGTCGCCGTTGCTGTCCGGCTCAGAGAACAAGTGGAGATAAGGCCATACCTTTTCTTCGTGCGCTTTCATCGCTTCTACAGTCTTTCTTGCTTTTGCAAGTTTATAAACTTCCGCGTTTTCAGCCGGGAATAAGTTGCCGGTACCGCATACCCAACCGTCAGACCAGCAGTTAAGGCATTCAACAGGACATACGTCGTATCCGTAGAAAATACCGAAATTGTCATCAGTCAAACGACGAAGATTCTGTTGACGATAAACGTCAGCCTGTCTTTCCTTTACAGCGTCGATACAACCTTCGTTATATAACTTAGCCATAAACTTGTCGCTCATAAGAACGGTAGAATAATAAGGATTGTGATAAAGCATAACGGGAATATTGATAGCGTTATGTATAGTTTTATAGTGTTCGAATAATTCCTTTTCATTCGGTCCCATGTACCAAGGAGTAACTGCCATAATTCCGTCAGCGCCGTCGCTTTCAGCAGCCTTGGACATATCTACTACGTCACGCGTTCTGTAAGCACCGGTAGAAGCAACAACCTTAAGTCCGTTAGCATGACCTGCTTCGATATAAGCCTTGTTTACCGCGATTTGCTCGTCTTTTTCTAACGCAACCATTTCACCGGTGGATCCGGAGGGAATTATACCGGTTACGCCGTTTTCACCCAAAAACTTCGCTATTTCTTTAATAGCGCTGAAATTGATGGATTCGTCCTTGTTAAAGGGGGTGATTACAGGTATATAGATACCTTCTAACTTTGTTCTTGCCATTTTAATTCTCCTTCTTAAATTTTTATTTTGTCTATCCGACAAAATAAGTTATTATAATAAAAGAATAACTTCTTTGTGTTTCATTTTCTACATAAATTGTTCGTTTTTTGTTTCATTTTGTACGATTATGTGTTATAATAAAAAAACATCGTGAAAGGAACTATATAAAAATGATAGGATACTATGAAGAATATGACAAACGTAAATATCAAATCCTGTGCAAACAGTTCGTTAGTACGGGGTGCCCTGTACACTTTCACGGCGAAATCGAATTATCATTTATATTAGGGAACAATAACGCCGTTTCGGTAAACAACGTTACGGAAGAACTAGGTAGTGGCGACATATATTTTTGCAACCCATACGAACCGCACAGTTGCCACCCAAAAACCGAATGCGAACAAATATTGCTTACGATAAGACCTTTTGAGTACGCAATGTTCAAAAAACTATTGCCAAACGGAATACCGAATTTCTTAAAAGACAAAGATTTTAATAAAGAAATACTGCAACTTTTAACCGAAGTCTTGGCACAACAAAGCAATATTAACAGTCTTGAAAAGCAGGGTTATATCTGTCTAATTCTAGGCAAAATAATCGCTCACTACGGTTACAATGCGAAAACGCAATTAGATGACAGTCTGGACAAAATATTGACATATATAAACAATAATTATAAGAAAGATATTTCGAGAGATTTATTGGCAAAAGAATTCGGATATTCCCCTTCTTACCTATCGTATATTTTCAAAAAGAGGTTTAATTGCGGAATATTACAATATATCAATAATTTACGATACGAAAAGGCGATCGCCGAAATTTCTGTCAACCCTTCAAACAAAACGGATATAATTTTGGACTGCGGTTTTAACAACGTTCAAAGTTTTTATAGAATAAATAGAAAGAAAAAGAATAAACTTGATAAGATTAACCTATACCACGATTATAAGTCGGAGATTGTAAAATAAAGTGCGTATGCCCACTTAACTTTATATTTTAATGCTGTATAATCACTATGGTAAACACAATATTGCATGTATTAATTATTATAGTTGCATATTCTTTCTGATTATATGAAAAAATTTGTCAATAATTTCATTTTTAGTTTAATGCATATAATAATCCTTTATTATCTCAGTATAAACGCTTTTAATTGTATTGTTTTGAGAACATAAATTTTAGAGTCGTAGCACTGTTAGGATTTTTTATTGAAAATTATTCATCAAGCATCTCAAATAAAACTTTCGTCCATTCTATCGGGTTGTTGTCTAATACATTGTATTATTTATATCCACAACCATATCGGCTATATAACATTAACATTCTATATAACCCAAAATTTCTATTTTATCCGTTATGTGTTTAGGAAAATCACTATATATTATTTTTGTTTCATAATGCATGCCGGTAAATTCAACGGAAATAACGATTTTACAATACTCTACCGCTTGTGGCTTTATCGGTATAACGCGTGGGGCTACCAAAAACAAAACCACCCAGATGGGTGGTTTTGTTTTTGGTAGCCTCATATACAGAAACGAACTATGTTCGGATGTTCAAAAAAAGTTGCCGAGCGACAATCATTTCTATTCGTCTATCTTTTCTTCGCTGACGGTGAGCGAAAAATCTTCGGATCCTAAAAGCGTAACGGATAAGATATAATCGCGGATTTTTACGCTTT
>CAMPBJ010000024.1 GCA_946637575.1 uncultured Clostridia bacterium
TCCGCGACGTTTTCGAGAATACTTCGGCTTTTTTCGGTATTCATCTCCGTGTTTTTGCCCGCGGTGTTCGTGTCCGCGGAACTCTATCATTTAGGGCTTATACCGCTTGCATTTTTACTGACTATCGAAAACAGCATAAAGGGTATCCCGCTGTCGCCGAGTTACGAGATGTTTTTTACCCTTCTTATCTTCGAGATACTTAACGAAGCGAGCGTCCGTATGCCGAAGTACGTCGGCATGGTCGTCTCTATCGTCGGCGCGCTCGTGTTAGGCGAAACCGCCGTGAACGCGGGCATTATTTCCGCGCCGACTTTAATGATCGTCGCGCTCTCCGGAATATGCCTTTACACCGTTCCCGAGTTAGAACAGACGCTCTCGTTTATTCGGCTCGTGTTTTTAGTCATCGGCGGATCTGTCGGGGGTTACGGACTGATATGCGCGTCGATGGTGCTTTTAGTGTATCTTGTTACCTTCGACAGTTACGGCGCGCCCGTGCTTGCTCCGTACTCGCCTATCGTTAAAAAGGATCTAAAAGACGGGTTTATTAAGGACTTCGACGGGAAACTCTGTCCGAGACCGCTTTCCATTAAAAACGCCGAAGTAAAGGGGAACGAAAAATGAAATACGAACTAAAAGCAAGGCAAGTGTGCTTTTTTATCATCGCCTTTTTGCCCGTAACCAAGTTCTTTTCCTTATCCTGCGTGCTTGCAACTTGCGCGAAAGAAGACATGTGGCTTTCGGGGGCGTTCTCGCTTTTTATTGACTTTATCACGATCGCGACTCTCACTTTTTTCTGTAAAAACGAAAGGCGGGATTTTTTCACGATTTTAGAGGATGGACTCGGAAAAGTCGGCAAAAACGCCGTGCTTATTTTCTATTGCGCGTTCTTTTTGTTAAAGTCTGCCGTACCTGTCGTCGAGCAGAAGGACTTTATCGAGTCCACGCTTTACCTTAATATGCCGAATATCGTGTACTTTCTGCCCTTTTTCGTGTTTGCGTTCTTTCTTGCGACGAAAAGACTGCGCGCTTTGGGAAGATCCGCGGACGCTTTGTTTTTGATAACGCTTTCAGGCTCGCTTATTATTCTCGTTCTCTCGACGTTAGGCGCTGATTTTTCCGCCCTGCTCCCCGTAGGCGCGAACGGAATAGGAAACGTTTTGCTTGGAAGTTATCAGACGTTCGGTTGGTTTTCGGACGGGGCGTACTTTCTCTTTTTTATAGGAAACTACGGCGTAAAAAAAGGAGACGTGAAAAAGATACTGCTTTCCTTTTTGCTATACGCGGTCATTGTTATATTTTTCCTTATGGTGTTTTACGGCGTATTTTCTTACACGGCTTTCCGCGAAAAGTTCCCGCTGACCGAAATGCCGTCTTACTCTACCGTAATAAGCAGCGTCGGGCGATTCGACTATCTCGGGATCGTTTTTATTCTCTGCTCTTCGCTCTTTTCCGTATCTCTTCCCCTGTTTTTTGCAAGCAAGATCTTAAACGAGGTCTTTAATATCAAAAAAGGGTACGTCGCGCCGCTTTTAGTTACCGGCATTTTGCTTGCCGTGGTGCTTTTATCCGAAAGGTTTACGCATTTTATCGATATTCTCTACACCGAGTACCTGCCGGCTGCGTTCCTTCTTTTCGGAAATATCCTTCCGCTCTTTATCCCGCTTTTAAAAAGGAGAAAGTATGAACTTAAAAAAGACTAAGATCCTTATCGCGATAATATTCGTCCTTGCAACGATGTTCTTTTCAAACGATTTCGGGCTTATCGACATAGAAAAGACGGCGATCATAACCGCGATCGCGATAGACTCAAAAGACGACAAGTTTACGGTTACCGCCGAAGTCGCCGTACCAGTTCCTACGAAAACTATGAGCGAAAACAAAAAGACGCTTATTCGCGGGACGGGCGACACGGTCGGCGGCGCGATCAAAAACATAGGAGACGTGTCCGGATTTTTCCCTATTCTTACCTTCTGTAACCTTATAATTTTAGGTTCGGACGTCGCAAAGCAAAACGTTATCACCTGTCTCGACTATTTTTCCAAGTCTCTGCGCGTACAGGACTCCGCCCTTTTGGTTTTATCCGACACGACGGGAGAGGAACTGTTGTCTACCCCCTCTCCGCTCGACTCTGTGTCGTCCTTTGCGATACAGAAAATCATTTTAAAGACGACGGGGTTCGATATCGACTCGGTCAAAACCGACGTTAAGACCTTTACTTCGGAGTATTACTCAAAAGCGTCGTCGTCTTTGATTCCCATTGTTAAGATAACGCAGAAGGAGAAAAGTAACGGCGGGGGCGAAAACGGAGAAAAGAGCGAAGAGACCGCGCTTTACACCGCGAGAACCACCGCGATGTTCTTAAACGGAAAGTCTGTCGGAACTCTTTCGGAAGACGACACGCTTACCGTAAATCTTCTCCACGGCAGATATAACGGCGGAACGCTCTCGATATACTCCGAAAAAGACGGCGCGTACTACCTTCTGACCGTGATAAAAGAAAAACCGAAAGTGGAACTTTCGGTAAAAGACGGCAAGGTTTCGGCAAACGTCGGGTTAAGTCTTTACTGTAAAGTAAGCGATGAGAAAAAGACGAGTTCGGACGCAGATTTTTTAAAAGACTTACCCCTTTTAGAATCGCTAATCGAATCCGCCGAAAACGACGTAACGCAAAAAATAACCGCGCTTATCGAAAAATCAATAAGCACGGGGTGTGATTTTTTAAGACTCACCGAAAATCTTTACCGTTACCACCACTCGGATTACGAAAAATATAAAGACTCCCTATTTAATCGCTTAGACTACAACGTAAGCGTTTCGGTATACGGGCAACGTTAAGAAAAGAGTTTTGAAACGATTTCTTCCCCGTTTCCGGAAAGAATATATTCCCCTATATCCGAAAAGGCGGAAAGCAGGCTTTTTCTTTCAAACTTTACGCCGTTTAGTTTTTCGGTAAACTCAGAAACGTCCCTTAACGCGAAGAAGTCGCCTATTATCTTCGGGTTTACTATTCTGCCGTTTTTCAAGTCGAAGTAAAACTCGAAAGTGCCGAACGAAAATCTCTCCGCAAAGGAGTTCTTTCCCTTAAAAGACTCCGCCATATTCCACTCGTAAGTCGAATACTTGCTTAAAACAAGAGCGTTTATTCCGTCGACGTCTTCTTTTGTGAGCGTATAAGGCGCGGCGTTTTCTTTCAGTTTGTCGACAAGACCTTCGGTAAACTCCGAAAACCCGATATCCGTAAAGTCGGAGACGTTAGCAACTCTCGACCTTACCGACTTTATCCCCTTGCTCTCCGTCTTAAAGCGGTTGGGTTTTAAGACTGCGGAAAGCGTTTCCATATCCGTCTTAAAAAGGATCGTGCCGTGGTGCATCACCTTGTCTTTATAAAAGGTCTCCGCGTTGCCGGATATCTTTTTGCCGTCAATTAAAATGTCGTTTCTTCCCGAAAACTCGGCGGGAAGTCCTAAACTTTTTAAATACTCGACCACGGGGCGCGAAAACTTTAAAAAAGTGTTCTCACCGTCCGTTTTTTTGCTTATCACGGTAAAACAAATATTGTTCTCGTCGTGATAGACCGCGCCGCCGCCCGTAAGCCGCCTTACGATCTTAACGTTTTTCCTTTCGCACTCGCCCAAATTCACTTCCGAAAAGGCGTTCTGGAACGCGCCGATAATAACCGCGGGAGAGTTTCTCCACACGGTAATATAGCACCCGTCCTTGTGTTTTAGAAAATACTCTTCGGTGGCAAGGTTAAAGTAAGGATCTGTACTTGTCCCCGAAAAAAAGAAAAACTTTTCCATAATTTAAGTTCGGGCGACAAAGAACACTTTGTCGCCCGCATTTTTTTATACGCCTTTTTTAGCCCTTCTCATCGCTTCCGCGTCCGAAGTGTCGGTTGCGGATACGTGACCTTTTAACGGGAGCATCTTGTCGTTTATAAAGTCGACGATCCAGCTTGCCTGCGGGAAGAACTCTTCCTCGAACTCGTGCGGGGGAGTTATCCAGTTCCTTGCGCCGCATACGACGGGCGGAGCGTCGAGATAGTCGAAGCAAAGCGAAGTGATGTTCGCCGCAAAATCGTTTAAGATAGATCCCCTTGCGCAAGCGTCGGACGCGAGAATAATTCTGCCCGTCTTCTTTACGCTCTCCACAACCTTTTCGTAGTTAAAGGGAACGATACTTCTTGCGTCGATGACTTCCGCCTCGATACCGTACTTTTCGGAAAGGATCTTCGCCGCTTCCATCGCCTTATATAAGGTCGCGCCGATAGTTAAAATCGTTACGTCCTTACCTACTCTCTTTATATCCGGTTCGCCGAGCGGGATCTCGTAGTATCCTTCGGGAACGCCGTCCTTTTTAAACTCTTCGCCCTTGCCGTAGATCCTCTGGCTCTCGAATACGATAACGGGATCAGTACCGTTAAGCGCGGAGTTCATAAGACCTTTCGCGTCGTAAGGCGTCGCGGGGAATATGACTTTAAGCCCCGGAACGTGCGCGGGGAGAGCGACCCAGTCCTGAGAGTGTTGCGCACCGTACTTGCTTCCGACCGAAACTCTTAAAACGACGGGCATTTTAAGGATACCCGACGACATCGCCTGCCATTTTGCAAGTTGGTTGAATATTTCGTCGCCCGCTCTGCCCATAAAGTCGGCGTACATAAGTTCGACGATGACTCTGCCGCCGCAAAGTCCGTATCCTACCGCGGAAGATACGATCGCGGCTTCGCTTATCGGGGAGTTAAAGAGTCTGTGGTAAGGTAGCGCCTCGGTAAGTCCTTTATAGACCGCAAACGCTCCGCCCCAGTCGCGAACGTCTTCGCCGTAGGAAGTCAACGTCGGATCTTTATAGTATCTGTCGATGATCGCCTCGAAAAGTCCGTCGCGGATATTGTAACTCTTCATATCCGAGATCTTGTTGCCGTCTTTATCGAACGCGTAACGCGATTTACCGGCGATCTGCTTTACTCTCGGATTTTCGGACATCGGCATCTTTACGTCGACCGGACGGTCTTCCATCTTTTCGACCGCGCCGTTCGAGAACATAAGATTTTCGATATAGTAAGGATCTTTCTTAAAGTCGTGATAAGGCGACTCGACAGGGTCCGCCGCAAGTTTGCAGAGTTTAAGCATACGTTCGGAAATGGAGTTTAATATCTCGTCGAACTTTCCGTCGCTTTCGACCTTTGCGTCGACAAGCGCTTTTCTGTAAGTAATAAGCGGATCGTACTCTTTCCACGCGTCCACTTCTTCCTGCGTGCGGTAACTCATAGCGTCGGACGGAGAGTGCCCGCCGAAACGGTAAGTTACTACGTCTAAAAGTGCCGGACCTTTGCCCTCTAACAAAAGTTTCTTCTTTCTGCCGACGGCGTCGATCACGGCAAGCGGATTAAAACCGTCCACCCTTTCGGCGTACATCTGGGAAGGCGTTACGCCCGCGCCGATACGGGCAAGGAAGTCGTACGCCATGGTTTCGCCGCGCGTCTGACCGCCCATACCGTAGTCGTTATTGAAGAAGTTAAAGAGGATCGGAAGTCCGCCTTTCTTTTCCCATAAGGTGTTGAACTGATCCATCGCGGCAAAGTTCATGGATTCGTAAACGACGCCGCAACCGACCGCGCCGTCGCCGACGTTGGAAATTACGATACCTTTTTTGTCGTTGATCTTTTTATAGAGCGCAGCGCCGAGCGCGACGGGTGCAGCGCCGCCGACGATCGCGTTATTCGGATAGATGCCGAAAGGTAAGAAGAACACGTGCATAGATCCGCCCATGCCCCTGTGGAAACCCGTTCTTCTCGCGAAGATCTCGCTCATAAAACCGTATAAAAGGAAATCTACCGCCAAATCTTTGACGTTGCCCGTTTTATTTAACTTTTCTACGGGCGCAAGCGTTTCGCCGCCCATAAAGTTTTTCATTATGGAATAGAGTTCGTCGTCCGACAACTTGTTTATCGACGCAAGACCGCGCGCCAAAACTTCGCTGTGCGAACGGTGAGAACCGAACGTCATATCGTCAAGATCGAGGTTATACGCCTGACCTACGGCAGCCGCTTCCTGCCCCATCGAAAGGTGCGCGGGTCCGGGGTAAGAGTGCTTAAAGCCCTGATACTCGCCCTTTATCTTGATGGAGTTGATCATGCTCTCGAACTCGCGGAGAACGGCGATATCGTTAAAGATACGCACGAAGTCGGCTTTTTTGAAGTTCTTCTTCTCTTCCTCGATGGTCTTGTTGTAAGTGTTCACGGGGATATCTTCAAAGGATATCTTTCCGCTTGCCCTGAGTTTTACGGGATCTACGAACAGTTGTTTAGACATTTTTATATTCTCCTTATCAGTTATTAAAAATTAAATTTGCCAAACGGCTTCGCGTACTATCTCGCAAACCGTAGGATGCGGGAACACGAGTTTTTTGATGTTTTCGATATCGACTTCTAAATCTATCATTGCGGACACGGCGACGATGAATTCGCCCGCGTAAGTTCCGATGATATGCGCGCCGATAAGCGTGTTTGTGCTTTCGTTTACGACTATCTTGCAGATACCGTCAAGTTCGGTGTTCTCTGCGATATATCTGCCGGAGTAAGTGAGCGGGATAGAAACGGTCTTTACTTTAAGCCCCTTTGCCTTCGCGCTCTCTTCGGTCTCGCCGACAGAGGCGACTTCGGGGTTCGTGTAGATTACGGACGGGATAACGTTATACCTCATACGGTCGCGCTTACCTAACATATTGTTGACCGCAACTTCCGCCTCTCTATACGCGGTGTGGGCAAGCATCACCTTGCCGTTTACGTCCCCCGCGCAGTAAACGTTCGCGACGTTCGTCATCATCTTGTCGTCGGAAACTATCGCTCCGCGCTCTAAGTTGACGCCGATGTTTTCTAACCCTATGCCCTGCGTTACAGCCCTTCTGCCGATGGAAAGTAATATTTTATCCGCTTTCACCTTTTCTGACTTGCCGTTTCTCTCGAAGATCACGCCGTCTTCTTCTATGCCCGTTACCTTGCAGCCCAAATTAAAGGTAACTCCTTTCTTTTCGAGCCGTTTTTGGAGTATCGTGGATATTTCCTTCTCGGTAGGTCCTGCGATCTTGTCGAGCATTTCGACGACGGTAACTTTACTTCCGACCGAAGAAAAGTAACTCGCCATCTCTAATCCGATGACTCCGCCGCCTATAACAACGAAGTCTTTCGGGATCTCGGTAAGGTCTAAAACTTCGCGGTTAGTTAAAACCACGCCTTTTTCAAGGTTTTCTTTTAACCCGGGGATAGGCGGAACTACCGCGGAAGATCCCGTCGCTATAAGCAGCCTTTTAGCGAGGAACTTTTCTTCCCCCGCCTTAACGATAAATCCGCCGTCCGTTTTGCCCTCTATGTACGCTTCGGCGTTTTTCATCGTAACTTTGTTCTTCTTTAATCCCGCCTTAACGCCGGAAACAAGCATCTTTACGACTCCGTTCTTTCTTTCGACTACGAATTTCTGGTCGACGGTGGCTTTCGCGTCGTTTTTAACGCCGTAACTTGCCGCGTGATTGCAGTAGTCCGCGACTTTTGCGGAGTTTAAGAAGGTTTTGGACGGAACGCAGCCTTCGTTTAAGCATACTCCGCCGAACTCCCTTTTTTCGATGACGAGCGTCTTTAAGCCCGCGTGCCCCGCGCGTTCCGCGCCGAGATAACCCGCAGGACCGCCGCCTATAACTATTAAATCAAAAGTGTCCATATTCTTCTCCTTTTATTATAACCCCTTCTCGTCGGTGATCAGGTTGAAACTGAAGTTTTCAAGATAGTCCTTTAATTCCTTTAAGAACTTGGACGCGGGCGCGCCGTCGAGCGCGCGGTGGTCGTAAGTTAAGGAAAGATTCATCGCGGTGTAAGGCACGATCTCGCCCTTATCCCCGATCTTAACCCGCGTTTCCATCGTGTTTACGCCGAGTATTCCGGTTTGCGGGGGGTTGATGACGGGAGTGAAACTCTCGATACCGAAAGTTCCGATGTTGCTTACCGTAAAACTTCCGCCCGTCAGATATTCGGGAGAAAGTTTTCCGTCGATCGCGTCCTGCGAGAGTTTTTTGCTCTGTACCGCAAGTTCGGATAAACTTAAAGTATCCGCGCCGAAAAGCGTCGGAACTAAAAGCCCTTTAGGTGTGTCCGTCGCGATACCAACGTTTGCGTGCGCAAAGTATCTCATCGTGTCGCCGTTAATTAAGTTGGCGTTAAGATCCCTGTGGTTTTTAAGCACTCTCGACACCGCGAAAACGATTATGTTGTTTACGGTGATGTTCGGGAGTTTTAACTTCTCCGCGTTCGCTTTTAGATACTTTCTGAACGCGGATATATTCGTGCAGTCGAAGGAAATGTTGTGAGTAAGCTGCGCCATGGTAGAAAGGGAGAGCATCATATTCTTTGCGATGACCTTTCTTATGTTCGGCATCTTTTCGTCCGTAAACGCCTTTACGTCTTCTATCGCTTTCACTTCTTCCTCCGCCGTCTCGACCGCGGTCTTCTGATTTACGCTCGCCTCTCTAACGTCCCTTTCGATGATCCTTCCGTTAGGACCGCTGCCTACCGCGCTATCCAACGAAACGCCGAGTTTTGCGGCTAAGTTCTTCGCCCTCGGCGACGCGTGGATAACGCCGTCCGTATTTACCTTCGCTTCGGGTTTTACTTCCGTTTTTACAGGTTCTTCTTTTACTTCGGTCTTTACTTCGGAAACTTTTGTGGTCGTAGCCTTCGGCGATAACGCGCTCGCGTCCACGCCTTTTTTACCTATCGCTAAAACGTTATTTCCGACGGGAACTTCGTCCCCTTCTTCGTAGAAGATCGCAAGTACGTCGCCCGAAACTTCGGACTCTAAGTCGAAAGACGACTTATCCGTTTCGTAAGAAAAGAGCGGATCGCCGACCTTTACCGTGTCGCCCACCTTTACCGCGAACTTCGTTAAAATACAACTTTCGACCGTTATTCCCGACTTCGGCATGGTAACCGGAGTCGCGTCGATCTTGGAAAGGTCTGCGGTTTCCTTCGGCGCGGCATTACTTTCCGTCTTTATTTCGGTTGCGGAAGATTCGCCTTTCTTCCCCAAAAATGCGGAGATGTCTTCGCCTTTTTTACCTAAAACGGCGACGGCGGAGAGAACGGGAACTTCGTCCCCCTCTTCGCAAAGGATCGCGAGAACTTCGCCGGACGCTTCCGAAGAGTATTCGATGGACGACTTGTCCGTCTCGAAGGAAAAGAGAACGTCCCCTTCCTTCACGGTGTCTCCGACTTTTACGTTCCACTTAGTAAGGATACAACTTTCGACCGTTATGCCCTGTTTCGGCATAGTAACAGCAACTGCCATTTTTCTCTCCTTTTATTGTCGTATTATATTTTTTTTGCGTTTTCGAGCAAATATTTTTCAGCCTCTTCGTTCCAGATGCCGTTGTGCTTTTTGCAGATGTCGGCAAGGTCTTTATAGAAAGCGTCCGTTTCGCCGAGTTTTTCAAAATCCGCTATCGCGGTCATCGGCATGGATATATGCGTGTAAACGAGTTTCTTCGCGCCCTTTATGTTCGGGAGATTTAAGGTGGTGTCCACCACGCTGTCAAGTCCGCCGACGTGCGATATCATAATGGACGGATTGATCCTGCCTTCGCCCGAAAGTTTGATCGCCTCTTTCATATCCGAAGTGTTTCCGCCCGACGTTCCGGTGATCCTGTGGAAGGCGTAATGCACGTCGTAGAAATTGAAGTTTGCCGAAAAATCGGTCTTTATCGGGCCTGCAAAGAAGTTTAAGCAACCGCCTTCGCCCAAAAGTTTGTCGCCCTGTTCGACGAGCGCGGAGACGGGAGCGTACACGAACACGTCGTCAAATCCCTTTCCGCCGTTTAATTCTTTCATATACGCCACGGGATCTTCTATTCCCGAAGTGTTGACGTAGACGAGTTTAACCCCGTTTTTCTTCGCGTCTTCTACGGTTAAAAGTTCCGCCGCCCTGTCGAGCCTTGCCTGATCGCTATCG
>CAMPBJ010000025.1 GCA_946637575.1 uncultured Clostridia bacterium
GGCAGTTTCCCCCGAAAGGTAAACTGAACATAAAAAGTTTTTCTTTTTATCGTCGATAAGTTCGCTGTTTGTAAACGTTCCTGCCGTAACGATACGGACGATATCGCGCGAAACTAAAGTTTTGCCGTTCGGCTCGGATAATTGTTCGCAGATAGCGACCTTTTCACCCATAGAAACAAGTTTGGCAATATACGTATCAGCCGCGTGGAAAGGTATCCCGCACATGGGCGCGCGTTCCGAAAGACCGCAATCTCTCCCCGTAAGCGTCAGTTCTAAAAGCCCCGAAACCTTCACGGCGTCGTCAAAGAACATTTCGTAAAAATCGCCGAGCCTGTAAAAAAGAACGCAATCTTTGTATTTTTCCTTCATTTGAAGGTAATGTTGCATCATCGGTGAAATAGCCATTTTATTTAACCCCTACAAGTTCTCCCAAAAGGGAAATACCGCCCGTTTCGGTGATTTTAACGTTAACAAATCTACCTACAAGCGACTCGTCTGCCTTAAAGTAAGCCATGCGCCCGTAAGTGTCTCTTCCTAAATATTTCTTTTTCTTTTCGTCGTATCCTTCGCAGAGTATCTCAACGGTTTTCCCAAGATATCTTTTAGAATCCTCTCTGTTTATCGAGTTTTGAAGATCGATAAGCCTCATGATGCGCGATTTCGATACCGAAGCAGGGATCTGCCCTTCCATCTTCTCAGCAGGTGTGCCGCTTCTTTTAGAGTAAATAAAGGTAAACGCACCCGAAAATCCGACCTTTTTTACGATATCCATCGTGTCCGAAAAGTCCTCTTCGGTCTCTGTCGGAAACCCGACCATAATGTCCGTGGTTATCGCAATATCGGGTATGTATTTTCTTAAAAGTTCTATCTTATTTAGGTAATCTTCTCTCGTGTACTTGCGGTTCATTAAAGAAAGGATTCTATCAGAGCCTGCTTGTATAGGCAAATGGATCGATTTACACGCCTTTTTGCTTTTCGACAGAGCAACGACAAGGTCTTCCGTAAGATCTTTCGGGTGATTCGTCATAAAGCGAAGACGAAAGTCCCCGTCTAATTCCGAAACCTTTTCAATAAGGCGGGCAAAAGAGCGGTTTTCTAAGTCTTTTCCGTAAGAATTGACGTTCTGACCTAAAAGCGTGATCTCCTTATACCCTGCCTCAATTAGACTTTTGCACTCCGCTAAAATATCTTCTTCGCTTCTCGAACGCTCTCTACCGCGAACGTAAGGCACTATGCAGTAGGTACAGAAGTTGTTGCAACCGTAAGAGATGTTTACCCAAGCGTTCGGATAACTCGTTCTGTGCGTTCTGCCGTCTTCTATGATATCGCCTTCTTTATCGTAAACGCTGACCGCTTTTTTTCGTTTATCGATGCGTTTAAGCAAAAGTTCCTTAAACTCGTGAAGATTATGAGTGCCAAACACTATATCGATAAAAGGGAACTTTTTGACAAGCGATTCCGCCCTTCCCTTTTGTTGCGTCATACAACCGCAGACCGCGATGATCAAATCTTTATTCTTTCGTTTTATACCTTTTAACGCACCGATATTCCCTTCCGCTTTTTTCTCCGCGTTATCACGAATACAGCAAGTGTTAAAGACGATAACGTCCGCGTCTTTCTCGCTTTCCGCAGGTTTTGCCCCCAACTCTTCGAGCGTTCCGGCAAGTTTTTCGGAATCGTGAAGATTCATCTGGCAACCGTACGTTATAATATAATATTTTTTATTATCTAATATCATAGCGATATTATCATACCTTAAAATAATCTTCGTGTCAATTTTATAACGTATTTTTAGGGATAAAAAGGTCAAATTTCTGCATACTACGAGTATGAAAAAAAGGCTTAAAATCACCTTCGCGGTTTTCATCACGGTACTGTTCTTGTTTTTTCTATCATTTTTGGCTTTTTTCGTTTTGACGGCGGACGCTAAACTCGACGAAGAAAAACTTGAAAATCAGGAGCGGCTCACCTTGTATTATGACAAAAACAACGAACTGCTTTTTAAAACGTCGAGCGGAGTAAATACGGTAAATATTGAAGAACTCCCGCCATACGTATACAACTCTTTCGTTGCCGTCGAAGACGAAAGGTTTTACTCTCATAACGGCGTGGACGCTAAATCTTTATTTCGCGCGTTAATGGCGAATATAAGGACTTTTTCATTTAAAGAAGGCGGTTCGACGATAAGTCAACAACTGATAAAAAATACGCAACTTAACAGCGATAAAACGATAAAACGAAAACTGTCCGAATTAAAACTTGCGCTGGAACTTGAAAAAAAATATAAGAAAAGCGATATACTTGAAAAGTATATAAATTCGATCTACTTCGGAAACGGTTGCTACGGAATTGCGGACGCTTCCGAATACTATTTCGGTAAAAAACCTGAAAATCTATCCGTTTCGGAAAGCGCGATCCTAGCGTCGATTATAAAATCGCCTTTAAATTATGCGCCGAATAAGAATCCCGAAAACTGTAAAAAAAGAAGAGATATCGTATTAAAAAAGATGCTCGAACAAAAATATATAGACGAATTTGAGTATAAAACCGCTTTAGAGAGCGAAATACAAACAAAACCTTACGTAAAATCAACGCAGAACTTCTTTTTAAGACAAGCGGAAAAAGAGACGGAAAATATAATAAAAAACTATCCATACGAATATAAAACGCTGAAAGTCTACACAAACTTCGATAAAAAAATACAGGAAGACGTCGATCTTTATTTTACTTTGGACAATATCGACTCGGATAAAACGGTGTGCATATTAGACAAGGAAAACCTGGTTGCGGCATACGCTTCGACGATCGGTGAAAGAGAAAGACGGCTCGGTTCAACGATAAAGCCGGTTTTGGTCTATGCTCCCGCGATCGAAACGGACACGGTTTACCCCTGTTCTATCGTCAAAGACGAGAAAACCGAGATCGAAGGATATAAATTAAAAAACTATAACGATCTGTATTACGGAAACGTTTCCGTAAGGTTTTCTCTTGCAAAGAGCCTTAATTCCTGCGCAGTAAAATTACTAAATTCCACGGGAATTGAAAAAAGTAAAGAATACGCAGTAAAGTGCGGCATAAACCTTAAAGATAACGAAAACAATCTTTCGATCGCTTTAGGAAACACAGAACACGGCACGACGCTCGTCGATTTATCAGGCGCTTATTCGGTGTTCCGCGACAAAGGAGAATACGTTAAACCTTCCTTTATCAAAGAAATAATTGACGAAAACGCCAACGTCGTTTATAAAAAGAACAATTCTAAAAACAGAATATTCAGTGTCGGAACATGCGAACTTATGAACGATATGTTAAATTATACGGTCAAATACGGAACGGCGAAAGCGTTAAATTCCAAAATACCCCTATGCGCCAAAACGGGAACGGTCGGAAATGAGCACGGAAACACGGACGCTTATACAGTCTCTTTTAACCGCGATTACGTAATGGGAGTATGGTACGGAAACGCCGACAGTTCTTATATGGATAATAGAATAACGGGCGGAAGTTATCCCGCAAGACTTGCTGGAAGTATTTGGAATAAAATTTACAACGAAAAAACAGCGCCGGAGTTTTTAGATAATGAAGAGTGCGTTTACCTTGATCTCGACAGAGAAGAATACGAAAACGGAAAAATAATTTTAGCGGACGAAAACACGCCTGAAAGGTATAAACTAAAAGAGATTTTTAAAAAATCAAAAATACCGAAAGAGCGCTCAAACAACTTTACAGTACCGAAAGTATTAAAAGCCGAAATATCAGTAGATTACAGCAGAGTAAAGATACAATTATGTCTGACAAAATTAGCGAACGCTTATATTTATAAGTCGTATAACGAAAAAAAAGAACTGGTTTTCGATACTAAAAACGTGCCGTACGGTTTTAGTTTTATTGACACGAAAATAAAACCGAATACTGAATATGAATACTACGTTATTCCCTATCTTATTAGCGACAAAGGTATAGTTACCGGCGAAACTTATTATTTACAAAAAATAAAGTCGCCCGAGATAAACTCGGACGACTGGTGGTTGTAAATAACGATCAGATCTCTAAAATCTCTACGTTATCTATCGCGTCATTAACGAGCGATTCTACGTCGAGATTTTTTTCTACTTCCAACACCTTATCAAGATTCGGTTTAATCAGCGGGAACTTCGGTAAAAAAACCGTACAGCAGTCCTCGTAAGGCAAAACCGAAATATCGTAAGTATCTATTTTTCTTGAAATATCTATAATATCGAGCTTATCAAATGCGATAAGCGGACGAAGAACGGGCAATTTTTTAATTACGGAGTTAGAGGAAGTAATACTCTCAACCGTCTGACTTGCGACTTGCCCAAGACTCTCTCCCGTAATTATAGCCTGACAACCGTTTTTTAAGGAAAGTTTCTCCGCAATTCGCATCATAAATCTACGCATAATGGTTATCATATACTCTTCAGGACAATGCTCGTGTATCGCTTCCTGTATTTTAGTAAATGAAACGATATTTAATCTCGAAACGCCGTTATATTCGGTTAGTTTTTTGGTTAAATCAATAACTTTCTGCTTTGCAGCCTCGCCTGTATACGGGAAACTGTGAAAGTGTACGTAATCTAGTTTCATACCGCGTTTTATGATAGAATACGCGGCGACTGGGCTGTCAATTCCGCCGGATATAAGCATCATACCGCGCCCTGCCGAACCTACCGGCATACCGCTCATACCCTTTATCGTTTCGTTAAAAATAAAGGTGTTTCCGTCTTCTCTTATATCTATATTGACGGGATATTCGGGGTTTTTAACGTCAACTGATAGTTTTCCGCCGAAATCTTCGATTATCCTTTCGCCTATAAGCCTTGAAACGCCCATAGAATCCGGCGTAAAAGTCTTGTCTGCCCTGTTCGTAATTATCTTGAAAGTTCCGCTCTTTTCGGAAAGCAAACCCTTTACCGCAGAATAGATCTCATCCATGTCGCTCGGAACGACTAAAACTCTGCTAAACGTATGCACCCCCGCGACCTTTTTTAATTTACTCACGATAGTATCGTAATCGTTTTCATCATAATCGCTTATTAGATACCTGCTACGCATAGGCGTAAACGTGTACTTTATGCCGTTTAGTGCGTCTTTAACGTTGTTTACAAGTAATTTTTCAAAAAAACCGCGGTTTTTCCCTTTTAAGTGTATTTCACAATATCTGACAATAATTCCGCTTCGCATTTATTTTACCTTCTTTAATCTATGTGCAATCTCGTTTAGTTTTTGCGCAAGAGCGCTCGCCTGTTCTTTGGTATTATCAATAGAAGAACTGATACGGATAACGCCGTCCAGAACGTCGCTATTATAACCGCAGGCGGAAAGAATTCTGCTAAACTTATGTTTAGATGAGCAAGCAGAACCGTTCCCCACGACTATTTTTTCCGTCTCCAAAGCGTGCATAACCACTTCGCCTTTTAACTTTTTCGCGCTTATGGAAATAACGTAAGGCGAAGCGTTATCTCCGCTTAAAACTGTATAAACCGACTTATCGAGCGTATTTAATATCTCTTCTTTAATTGAAACGGCGTTTTCGTAGTGTTTAGTTAATTCAGAAAACCTTTCAGTCGCCGCGTACTCGAAAACCTTTATACCGAACACGTTTTCAGTTCCGCTACGGAGTCCGTTTTCCTGACCACCGCCTAAAATCAGCGCGTCGATCGGAACGGTCTTTTGTTTAACAAGTGCGCCGACGCCTTTAAGTCCGCCTATCTTATGCGCGGATACGGAATATAAATCCACGCCGTTTCCTATTTTATACGGAATCTTTCCGAACGCCTGAACGCCGTCCGAGTGGAAGACTGTCTTTGGGTTTATTTTCTTAACATTATCTGCGATTTTATTTATATCGTTTATTGCTCCGGTCTCGTTGTTTACGTGAACGACGGAAACAAAGTCTATACTTTTATCAGAATTTACGATATCGAATAAGCCTTCTATGTCAACAGAACCGTCCTTATTTAAAGGCGCAAAGTAAACCTTTCTGCCGAGCCTTTCCAACTCCTTAAAACAGTTATAAACAGCGGAGTGTTCGCCTAAAGTGGTAACGATCGCGCCGCGCGAGTGATTTTTTAAAATAGCCTGGTTGTCGCTTTCAGAACCGCAGGAAGTAAAGATAAGTTCGTGAGAAGAAGCGTTTAAGAAAGATAAGAGTTTTTGTTTTGCGGCGTTTATTTCGCTTTTATTTACGATTCCGCCATGATAAAGCGCGGAAGGGTTGTAAAACTCTTCTGTGTTAAAAACGCTTGCCTTTTCCAAGGCGGTAAAAGACGGTTTAGTTGTCGCTGCGTTGTCGAAGTATATCATATCTTTATAAACAAATTACATCGTGTTTAACGAAAGGCGCAAGATTTGCAATAAATCTTTCGGTACAGTCTAAAATAACAAGCGTTTTTCTGGAGTTTATTACAACGTAAATGTAATAGGCAAAATCGATCAGTTTAAGATTTGACGTCGCAATCAGTTCTTCGACGTCCGGGCTTTCGCTGATCCGCAAAAAGTTCTGATCGTCCGTTTTGCCCACCTTAATTATATCTGCCGGATCGAATTCGGCTATTTCTTTATTTTTAACGTTATTCATTACCTTGTTTATTCTGACAGATCCCGTAATAATCGTGTAGTCGTAATCTACGTTAAAACGGTACTTAAACCTTCCTAATACTATCGCCGAAGCAACGAAAAACAAAATCATGACGAGATAAACGACAACGGATGCAAGAACGTTATCTTTAATTATAGGAAAATACAAAATACCAAGGATCAAAAAAAGAACGATAATCCAACTGAAAACGGACAAGAAAAACATTATACCGTACTTGATCTTTTCACCCCTGGAGTTTTTGCAAACCGACGTTTCTTCGTACCTAAAATCTCTCATAATCACTTTAAGGTAGCAATAGTTACCCCGTTCCCCCCTTCGCCGTAGTTTCCGCGCCTGAACTCTTTGACGTTTTTATCTTTTTTTAAGTATTCTCTGACCGCTTTAAGCAAGATCCCTTCTCCGACGCCGTGAATAATCCTTACTTCCTCAAGCCCACCGACTATCGCCTGATCCAAAAAGTATTTTAAGTCCGTGATCGCTTCAAGCGAAGTTTTGCCGACTAAATTCACTTCGGACACGGTGTTAATCCTGTTCGTAGTTTTATTGACTTTAACAGGATTTACTGCCTTTTTCGGCGCAGTAACGTTATATAGATCTGAAAGTTTTACGAGCGTTTTAGCGTTTCCTACTAAAACGTAAACTTCCTTTTTGTTCTTTTTATATTCCACGATCTCGGCGTTTATATTGAACGGTTTTACGTATGCAATTCGCCCGACCGCGATTTCCTCTTCTTTTGCGGGAACGAGCGAGAAGGGAGTTTCGTCAAAATCGTCAAGTAAATACTTGCTGTTTTTAAGCCTGTTTTTAAGTTCTCCCGCCTTAAAGACAGCCCTGCCTTCAAGTTCCGCGGATTTTAGTAACGCTTTTAATTCGTCGATTATCTCTTCTGCCTCTTCAAGCCTTTCGCCGACTATTCTTTTTACTTCTCTTCTGGAATTTTCGGTTATCTTTTCGCGCTCATTTTTAATGCGCTCTTTTTCGTTTTCTATTTCGGATAAATACTCTTCTTCTCTTTTCTTTATATCCGAAAGTTCCTGTCTTTCTCTTTCAGCCTGTCTTCTGGACTCTTCCGCTTTTTTAAGCACCGCGTCGAAACTTAAAGACTTATCCGAAAGATAAAGATACGCTCTGTTTATAACGTCGCTGCTTAGCCCCAAGGTCTTTCCTATCTCGATAGCGTTGGAACTTCCGGGAATACCTATATTTAATCTGTAAAGCGGCTTTAAACTGACCGCGTCAAACTCCATCGACGCGTTTTCAATTTTGTCGTTTTGCGCCGCAAATTCTTTTAATTTCGAGTAGTGCGTCGTAATTATTCCGAAACAGTTTTTTGATAAAAAACTCTCGATCAAAGCAAGCGCGAGCGCGCTGCCTTCTTCGGGGTCTGTCCCCGCGCCTATTTCGTCGATTAAAACGAGGCTTTTATTATCCGAAAGATCAAGAATATCTATTATATTCTTTATATGAGAAGAGAAAGTCGATAAACTCTGTTCTATACTCTGCTCGTCGCCTATATCCGTATAAACGCCAGAGCAAACGCAAACTTCCGCCCTTCTTGCCGGCAAAAACACGCCGGAAGCCGCTAAAAGCGAGAAAAGCCCCACAAGTTTAAGCGTAACCGTCTTGCCGCCCGTATTCGGTCCGGTTATCAGAAGAAAGTTATAATCCTTTCCGATCCTAACAGAAACGGGAACGACCGAAGACTTGTCGATAAGCGGATGTCTGCCTTCGTCGATTATAATTACGCCGTTATCGTTAAGCAAAGGTTTAACGCAAGAATTTTTAAAAGAGAAGTCTGCCCTTGCAAAGAAAACGTCAATATCGCGCAGATTTTCGGCGTTGTACCTTATACCGTCGGACATATAGGATATCTTTTCGGAGAGTTCGCGGAGTATCCTTGCAACTTCTTCCGCCTCGTTAAACATAGCGCGTTTTAAGTCGTTATTGTATTCGATGACCGCTTCGGGCTCGATAAAAAGTGTTGCGCCGGACGACGACTGGTCGTGGATAAAGCCTTTAATAAAACTTCTGTACTCGTTTTTAACGGGAATAACGTATCTATCGTTACGCATCGTTACCGCGCCGTCCTGAAGGTATTTAGACTCGCCCCCGCGCATATACGAATTGAGTTTATCTCTTATTTTGGAATTGATATCACGTATCTCTTTTCGTATCGAAAAAAGCCTCGGACTTGCGGTGTCGGAGAGTTCGTCTTCCGACACGATCTTTTCTGACACTTCTTTTTCAAAATCCGGGTTTACGTAAAGTCTTGAAACAATTTCGGGAATTATCGAAAAACTGTCGTCCTTTACTGCGTTTACCGCGGTTTTAACAAGCCTTGCGCTCTTTAAGTTGTCCGCAACTTTAAGGATGTCGGATATAATGAGCGAACCGCCCATATCGACTCTTTTCAGTTGATCGGAAACGTCGGGAAAGAAAAATATTTTCTGAACGTTTTTATCGAACAGAAGTCTTAACGCTTCGTCCGTGGCGTCGAGTAAAAACTCCGCTTCTTTTTTGTTAGTTACGGGCGAAAAATCGCAAATAAAAGCCTTTGCGGAGTCCAAAACCGCGCACTCCGCAACTTTTGCCGTAATCTTGTCATATTCCAAAGAAAGAAGGGCTTTTTTACTCGTCATTACCTTAATTCCGCTCCGAGATCTTCTTTTAAGTTCTTTAATACGTTCTTTATGGCGTCGTCGATTTCTTCTACGGTAAGAGTTCTGTCAAACGATACAAACACCATATTAAAAGCCATACTCTTCTTTTTACCGCCAAGCAGTTCGCTGCGGTAAATATCGAAGAGTTTTACGGCAGAAAGATATTCGCCTGCCGATCGTTTTACTACTTTAACGATCTCGCCCCAAGTAACGTCCTCGTCAACCGTAACCGCAAGATCTCGCTCGACCGTAGGATACTTTGAAACCGGCGTAACGATTATCTTACCGTTAAAATATTTACTTAGCAGTTCGTAATTTATTTCACCTACGAAAATCGGCTTTGCAACATCGAGTTTTGCGGTAAGTTCGGGGTTTAACTGCCCGAAATAGCCTATCTTTTCACCGCAAAGCAGAACTTCCGCGGAACGAGTCGGATGCAAAAACGGAAGATTAGGTCTGACATAATCTGCGTCAACACCGTTACAGAACTCCGAAAGTATACCTTCGACAACG
>CAMPBJ010000026.1 GCA_946637575.1 uncultured Clostridia bacterium
GCCTTGATGTACTCGGGCGAATAGTCTCTTTTTGCCCTTACCGCCTTTTTGGAAAATTCTAAATAAGGAAGATAATTTCCCTTTTACTCCTTTACCGTCAGTTTATATATTTCGTTTTTGTTGACGCCTTTAAGTTTTGCGACTTTCTTTATCGCCTCTTTTTTGTCCATACCCTCGCTTAAAAACCTGTCGAGCAGTTCTTTCGGGGGCGTTGCGTCAAAATCCTCTTCTTTTTTCCCTTCTACGATAAGGACGAATTCCCCGCGCTCTTCGCCTATATATCCGTCTTCTAAATTAAACTTTATTTTCTCTTCGTATATCTTCGTTATTTCCCGAACGGCACATGCGGAGCGGTTGCCGAAAACGGAGCAGAGCGACTGCACGTCCTTTACGATATCGTGCGGAGCGGAATAGAAAACGAGCGTGCCGTCAAAGTCCTTGTATTTTTCCAGAAACTCTTTGCGTTTTTCCGTTTTTTCGGGCAAAAAACCCAAAAAACAGAACTTATCCGCAGGAAAGCCCGAAAGCACCAGCGCGGTGATAAGCGCGGTCGCGCCGGGAACTGCGGTGTACTCCAAGCCTTCCCTTTCGAGCATTTCGGTAAGGATATTGCCCGGATCGGAGATGACCGGCATGCCCGCGTCGGTAATGAGCGCGATATTCTTTCCGCTCTTTAACTTTTCTATTATCTTCTCGCCGCACTCCCTTTCGTTGAACTTGTGGTACGAAAAGAGCGGTTTTTTGATCCCGTATCTATTTAAAAGCCCCAAAGAGTGGCGCGTATCCTCGCACGCGATCTCGTCCACGGATTTTAAGGTTTCCACCGCGCGGAAAGTCATATCGTCCAGATTACCTATGGGAGTTCCGACAAAATAAAGCATTTCTATTCCCCGTTACGTAAGTTTTCCAAGATTTTAAGGTCGGGTTTACCGCCCTTTACACCCTCTATCAGCAATAGGTAAGGCGTTTTACTGCTCCCCGAATACACGAATTGCAGTCTCTTCGGTTCTATTGCGTTTATCTTCATATTGTATATCACGTCCGAAAGCCTGTCGGCTCTGTGCGAAATAGCAAACCGCCCGCCGAATTTTAAGGCTTTTGCCGCGGCGGTGCAGAGTTCTTTAAGCGTCAACGCCTTTTCGGTCCTGCACAGCGCGATCTCTTCTCTCTCGTTCTCTTCGCCCGTGCCGACCACTCTGTACGGCGGGTTGCATGTGATAAGCGAAAACTTCTCCCTATACTCGCTCCCTATATCCTGCACCTTACAATTTACGGGCGTAACGACTTCGGATAAGCCGTTCTCCTTTACCGTCATCACCGCAAGGTCGTGAAGGGGCTTTTGCATCTCGAACAGGGTTACGCTTTTTGCCTTTCCGCCGGAGATAAGATAAAGGTGAATACCTACAATCCCCGAGCCGGAACAAAAGTCCGCGACGACGTCGCCCTTTTTGACGCTCGCAAAACGCGATAAAAGCACCGCGTCGGAGGTAAAGCGGTATAAAGAGTCGTCCTGATAAATTATTCTATCTCCCACGAGCAAACTTTCTTTAACGAGCATAACTTCCTTATAAAAATCAGAGCGCGGGTGATCCGCGCTCCGTTTTTTTGTCTTGATGTTCTTATTCTTCCGAAATCGCTCCGACGGGGCAACCCGCAGCGCACGCACCGCAACTTAAGCATTGTTCTGCGTCGATATTGTACTGCGTATCTCCCTGACTGATAGCGCCTACGGGACAAGTGTCCGCACACGCACCGCAACTGATACAAGCATCGCTGATTTTGTAAGCCATAATAAAACACCTCCTTGGAATTAAACATATTATATCACGATCGGACTTCTTTGTAAATAACTAATCTAATATTTTTTTCAATTCTTCTTTGTTTTCCGGATCGTCGTCTTCGTCTTTGCCCTTTTTGTCGCCGCCCTTGTTCTTCTTAAATTCAAGACTGTCGAGCGGGAAGTCCTTATACACTTCTCCGCCGTCCTTTGCGATCTTGACTTTGGAAATAAGTTTTAACATATCGTTGGAGACGACCACGCCCTCGCCGTCGGGGGTTTTGACCGTGCCTCCGACCTTCGGCATTTTGGGGTAAACTTCCGCGTAATAGTCGTTCTCGTACGACAAACAGCACATAAGCCTTCCGCAAAGCCCGGATATTTTGGACGGGTTAAGGTGAAGCCCCTGATTTTTCGCCATTTTGATGGACACCTGACAAAAGTCCGGCATACAACTTCCGCAGCAACACTCTCTTCCGCACGGCGCGATACCGCCGAGCATCTTCGTTTCGTCTCTTATTCCGATCTGACGGAGTTCGATGCGAAGGTGAAAATGCCCCGCAAGGATCTTGACGAGTTCGCGGAAATCCACGCGTCCTTCCGAAGTGAAGTAGAACACGAGTTTTTTTCCGTCGAACGAGAACTCGCACCCGACGAGTTTCATGTCCAGCCCCGCTTCCTTTATCATCTCTTCGGTGTAAGATAAAGCGTCGGGGATCTTCTTTTCGTTTTCTTTCACCACCTTTTCGTCGCGCGCCGTCGCCTTTCTTATTATCGGCTTTAAGGGGTGAACTATCTCCGCGTCCGGTACTTCCTTTACGGGAATAGTAACTTTTCCGTATTCGAGACCGCGCGCGGTCTCAACGATAACGCCCGAACCTTCTTCGTACGTTTCGTCCTTTTTTGGTTCGAAGTAATAAACTTTCGCGGTGTTTTTAAATTTTACGCCTACGATTTTTGCCATTTATGTTTTCCCTCCAAAATAGAAAGAAGTAACCACTCGACGACCGTCTGATCCGAGACGTTCGCTTTTTTACGCTTTACCGCCTCGTTAGTCGTTTCGATCGCGTGGATTATCGATCCGCGCGTAAACCCTTCGGCATTTTTTAACTCGGGGAACGATAAGTTTTTGATAAGCGACTCCTTTCCTTCGTTTAAGTACAACATCTCGGAAAGGGCAAGAAGCAGAACGGATAAAAACTCGTCCACCGCGTCGCCCAAAGCGGTTACTTTATTTGAAAAACGGAGCACGTCTCCGCTTTTTTTCATGTTGATAAGTACGTCGCACGCCTGCGTGCAAGCGGCGCTAAACCCTTTGTCGCTGTAATAAGTCTGCGCGCCGCCGACCGTTCCGTCGCTTACGGCGATCGCGACGCGGAGTTTTTCTTCGTCCGGGCAGTCTTGCATCAGCGCCGAAAACAGCGCGTCCTCGGAGTACGGCGGGATCTCGAACTTTTTCACCCGCGACTTAAACGTGGAAAGAAGCGAAAACTCGCTCGTGCTTAACACCACGATGTACACGTTGTTCGGCGGTTCTTCGAGAGTTTTTAGAAGTTTGTTCTGCGCTATCTCGCTCATCGTTTCGGCGTGGCTTATGATAAACACCTTTTTGTCGCCTTCGATAGGCTTAATAAAACTCTCTTCTATTATCTCGTTCACGTCGTCCGTTTTGACCGCCGCGTCTTTGGGATAGAACTTAACGTCCGTAAACGCGTTCGCGTCGATAAGCCGACACTTTCTGCACGATAAACACGGTTCGCCGTCCTCGCAAACGATTATCTTGGCGACGATCCTTGCGTACTCGTCAAGATTTTTTGAGTCGGGCGTTATCAGAAGATACGCGTGCGAAAGCGTTCCGCTTCTTTTGTCCTTCACTATCGAAGAATACGCACCCGTGGTCTTAAAAAGGGAGAGAAGGTCTGTCATAAAACCCCCTTCTCCTTTAACGCGGCTATAATTTTAGCGTGGGTTTCCGCCTTTTCCCCGCTCGCGTCGATAACTATTATCCTTTCCGGATTTTCTTTTGCAAGCGCCCTATAACCTTCGTAAACTTTTTTGTGGAAGGAAAGTCCGGACTGTTCTAACCTGTCCTTTCCGTCCGCTCCGCCCTTTCTTTTAAAAGCGCGTTCGGGGTCTAAATCCAAGAACACGGTGTAGTCGGGCGTAAAGTTTTTAAGGGCGTAACTGTTTATGCGCTCAATAAACTCCGTACCGAGTCCGCGCGCGTACCCCTGATACGCAAGCGAAGAGTCCACGTACCTGTCGCAAATAACCAAAAGCCCTTCGTCGAGTTTCGGTTTTATCACTTCCTTTAAAAGTTGCACCCTCGACGCGGCGTACAAAAGCGCTTCGCACTCGTCCGTCATCTCGGTGTTTTTGCCGTCCAAAATGACGTTCCGAATCTGCTCCGAAACGCTTGTCCCGCCCGGTTCTCTCGTCAAAAAGTATGGGACGTTATGCTCTTTTAAGTATTCTTCCAAAAGTTTGATCTGTCTGGACTTGCCGACGCCTTCGCAACCTTCGAAAGTGATAAATAGACCTTTCATTTTTTACCTATGCTATATAGTTGCTGCAAAGTTTAAGTACTTTACATATAAAGGACGCGTTTTCGTAGAACAACACGTTTTCCTTGCCGTCTATCGTCCTTTGGTCGAATAGCAGAATAACTATTTTCTCATCCGCCTGCTCTGTTTCGTCTTCTTTTTTAAAATACTCGGTGGGATCGTGCTCCCCGCCCGAAAGCTCTGAAACGGCGAGTCCGTACTTTAAGTCTTCTCTGCCTTCCGCTATCTCTTTTTCGTACAGATCCCTGTAACTCTCTTTATTCTCTTCCGCGGCGTTTTCGTAAGTGTTATAAAAACGCGTGTAGCGGTAAAACTCTTCTTCCCTTGCGCTTTCCAAAACCGCGCCGAGATCCGAAACGTCTTTTTTAAGTTTTTCTATCCGCGCCACTTCTAAGAGCACGCCTTCCGCCTTTTCCGATTCGGTCTTAAAGCGGTTGTCGTTTTTCATACGCTCCGAAAACTTTTCGGCAACTCTCTCCGCGTTTATCGCGTCTCCGTCGTAAAAATATCCGACGTACTCCTTTGCGGAAAGATAAAGCGAATCTAAATCGCACACCTTTCTGTTGTCGATAATGTGCGCCGCGCGCGAAGTCGTGGTGATCAAAGCGTCCGCAATAAAAGTGTCGATTTTTGCGAACAGCACGGCGGTTTCGTAACTTGCGTCTTCCGCGATAACGCCGCCGATAACGTCGTAAGAAAACACGCCCTCTTTGGACTCTTCGGCAAGGTTACTTTTCGGCACGACGCCGCTGCCGTACAGAATATAGTAAGTCTGCCCGGGCGAAAGTCTTACCGCGGTCAAAGAAAACAGCGCTTCCCAAAGCAAAACCGCAACTAAAACCGCGACGATCATCACGATCCACTCGTAAGCAAGGAAGTCGGATAATCTTTTTCGGGTGATTTTCGCGTCCATTATTTTACCGGCTTCATGGTCGGGAACAAAATTACGTCCCTTATCGACGCGCTGTCGGTAAGGAGCATAACGAGCCTGTCAACGCCGAATCCCAGCCCGCCCGTCGGGGGCATACCGTATTCTAACGCGGTAATGAAATCTTCGTCCACCTTCGCGTCGTTTCCGCCTTTCGCTCTCTTCGCCTCTACCTGACGGACGAATCTTTCTTTCTGGTCGATAGGATCGTTTAACTCCGAGAACGCGTTGCCCATCTCCCTTGCGTAGATAAAGTACTCGAATCTTTCGGTAAAAGCGGGGTTATCTTTCTTTCTCTTCGCAAGCGGAGAGTTTTCCACCGGGTAATCGTAAATTATGGTCGGTGAAATAAGTTTTTCTTCGACGAACGCGTCGAAAAACGCGATAAGAACGTGCCCTTTCGTCGCCGACTCGCCCTCTTCCACGGTAACGCCCTTTTCCTTTGCGGCTTTTCTTGCGTCAGCGTCCGTCTTCCAGTCCGAATACGAAACGCCCGCGTATTTTTCGACCGCTTCCGCCATTGTAAGTCTCTCCCACGGCTTTCCCATGTCTATCGGAACGCCCTGATAGGTGATCTTCGTCGTTCCGCAGACGTTTTCCGTGATCGTGCGGTACATATTTTCGATAAGATCCATCATATCGTGGTAGTCGCTGTACGCCTGATACATTTCGACCGTGGTAAACTCCGGGTTGTGCGACCTGTCCATACCTTCGTTGCGGAATATCCTTCCGACTTCGTACACCCTGTCGAACCCGCCGACAATAAGTCTTTTTAAGTAAAGTTCGGTTTCGATACGGAGATACATATCTATGTCGAGCGCGTTATGGTGCGTCTTAAACGGTCTTGCCGCCGCCCCTATTTCCAACGGTTGCAAAACGGGCGTGTCCACTTCTAAGTACCCCACGCCGTCGAGATACTTTCTTATCTCGCTTAAAATCTTCGAGCGCTTAATAAACGTGTCCTTTACTTCGGGGTTTGCGATCAGGTCGACTTCCCTTTGACGGTATCTCGTGTCCTCGTCCTTTAACCCGTGGTACTTTTCGGGAAGGGGAAGCAGAGACTTCGAAAGAAGTTCGATACTCTGCGCGTGGACGGATATTTCGCCCGTTCTC
The DNA here is from genome assembly GCA_946637575.1 of uncultured Clostridia bacterium. Lineage (GTDB taxonomy): Bacteria > Bacillota > Clostridia > Christensenellales > Borkfalkiaceae > UBA1259. The sequence goes on from CAMPBJ010000026.1 coordinate 6,383, forward strand.
GTCTTGAACACGAACCCCGTGATCCCGATTATGTCGCCGATATCGTAATCTTTGAACGCGGTATAGTCGTCCGCAAGTTCGTTTACGGAAAGATAGGACTGAATCGTTCCCTTGCCGTCAAGGATCACGGCAAAGGAGGCTTTACCCATAATTCGCTTGGAGATAAGCCTTCCAGCCACGCCTACGGTCTTGTTTTCGAACTCTTCGTAATTTCCTTTTATATCCGCGCTGAAAGCCGTTCTGTCGTATCTGACCTTTTCGTAAGGATTTTTGCCTTCCGCGGTGAGGTTTGCGAGTTTTTCCCTTCTTACCCTTAATATTTCGCTTAAATCCTGTTCTGTTTCCGGGGTGAGATTTTTATTTTCTTCCATTTTATCTTCCTTGTAGATCAATAAACCTTTTTGATGGTGATAGAGAAAGTGCCCGCGGGCGCTTCGACGACGACTTTATCGCCCGCCTTCTGCCCTAAAAGCGCTTTGCCGATGGGGGATTCGTTGGAGATCCTGCCCTGTTCGACGTCAGATTCGGTAGTGCCGACGATCTCGTAAGTGCAAAGTTCGCCGTCCGCGTCGATAAAATCGACCTTGCTACCCAAAGAGACCGCGCCTTTCTTCGCGCTTTCTTTAATGATGACCGCGTACTTTAACTTGGCTTCGATCTCCTGTATTTCGCCCTCGATCATCGCCTGTTCGTTCTTCGCCGCGTCGTACTCCGCGTTTTCCGAAAGGTCGCCGAATTCCCTTGCCGTTTTGATCCTTTCGGTGATCTCCGCACGCTTTACGCGTTTTAAGTAGTCAAGACGTTTTTCAAGTTCCTCTTTGCCTTCTTTTGTAAGCATTACTTCTTCTGCCATTTTTATCTCCTTTTTTAATAGCGGAATTCCTACTACCCCACTATATTATCTTTTTACTGAATAATTATAATATTTACCCGCCGTTTTGTCAACAACTACGCGCGTTTTGCGTTCGCATTTTTTCTATCCCGCTATTGCAAATAAAATACCGCCGTGGTATAATTGCTTTATATTTTATAAAAAGGATGCCGAATATGAAAAAACTTTTTCTGTTTCTCACTTTGCTCTTTTTAATGGCAGGGCTTTCGGTCGCCTGCGGCTGTAATTCCGGCGGTAATCCCGGCGGTAATTCCGGCGGAAGCGTAACTCCGCCGCCCATAGTCGAACCGGAAGAAGATCCGAGACTTAAAGATCCCGCTTTTGCGCCGTTCGACGTTCGGATCAACTCTTCAAATCAACTCGAACTCCTTTCCGTAAAGGATAAGACGATCTCTTCCGTAAATATCCCGAGCGGCACGGACGTTATCTACGTCAACGCGTTTAAGGGTTGCGATAATCTTACGGCGGTAACCTTCCCCGACACGTTAAGAAGTATCCAAATCTCCGCTTTCGAGGGTTGCCCCCTCGAAACTTTGGAGTTTCCGACTTCTCTTGGCTCTATCTCACAGTACGCGTTTAAGGATTGTAAACATTTAAGGAGCGTTACACTTCCTTCGACTATTACATACCTCAACGACAGCGCGTTTTCAGGGTGTTACGACCTTGCGGAAGTGGTTTACGACGGGGATCTGACGATAACTCCCGGCTATTATCATTACGGTGTCGCACGGTATGCGGCGACCGTTCACTCGGGCGAAAGCGTCCTGACCTTAAAAGACGGTTACTACTGGATACCCGGAGATGACGACGCGATACTTGTCGGTATTGCCGACGATCCCCAAGGAATATTAGAACTCCCCTCTTCTTTCGACGGAAAGTCTTATAAAATAAACCGCTATTTTGCGGCGGAAAGAAAGGGTATTACCGCGGTCGTTATCCCCGACGGCGTTACGGAAATCGGCGAATACGCGTTCTACGGGTGCGACGGGATATTCGACGTAACGATAGGAAACGGCGTGTCTGTCATCGACAGGAACGCTTTCCCGGATAGTGTGATAAAAAAGGCAGCCCTTCCCGCTTCGGTGTTAAAGTCAGACTTTTTAAACTTCCGTAAAGGACAGATCGTTTTCCTTGAAATAACTTCGGGCGAGGAACTCCCCGCTTACGGTCTCGCGAGTTACTATAACCTCGTGTCTTTGACTCTCCCGTCGACATTAAAACGCCTTCCGGAAGGAACGGTCTGCTACGACGATAAACTTTTAATTGAAATAATCGACCACAGCGGACTTGTTTACGATTTAGAGTCGAGCGAATACGATTATACGTATATCACCGAAAACGCCTTATTCCTCTCCCGCGAAGACGACGCGGAGAGTGTTATCGACGTGGTGGACGGCTACTGTTTCTTTACCAAAGAGTCTAAGGTCTACCTTTTAGGGTACCTTGGAAACGACGAGGAACTCGTCCTCCCCTCCGACTACAATGGCGAAACTTACGAGATATATAAATACGCTTTCCGCTATAACAGGATAAAGAAACTCACAATTCCCGAAGGTATAACCACGATAGGCGAATGGGCGTTCTCTTATTCTACGCAATTAGAAGAAGTCGTCGCTCCGAGCGTAACTTCGATCGGCGACAGGGCGTTCGACCAGTGCTACAAGTTATACGACGAAAACGGATATATAATAATCGCGGATCAACTTATCAGTTATAAATCCGAATTAAAGACCGAACACATCGTAGTTCCGGACGGAGTAAAGGCAATCAAGCGCTTTGCGTTCAGTCATAACGAAAAACTGACTTCCCTTACGATTCCCGGTTCGGTCAAAGAATTAGGAGATCAAGTCGTAATCTCCTGCCCTAACCTTACGGTTCTCAATTTAAGCGAAGGGCTTGTCAAAATAGGCAAAAACGCGTTTTCCGGCACTAAAATAGAGTCGCTCGTTCTTCCCGATTCTCTCACGGATATGGGAGAATACGCATTTGCTGGGTGCAGAGAATTGACTTCCGTCGTATTCGGAAAATGGCTACAAAACATACCCGTGTGCGCTTTTAGCGGTTGTTCGGCGTTAGAATCCGTAACCTTTAAAAACGGGCTTTACTCCATAGGCGACGCGGCGTTTACCGAATGCTCTTCATTAAAAGCGATATCTTTCCCCGAAGGGCTTGTCGAAATAGGGAACGGCGCGTTCTCGGGGTGCAAAAAACTCCGCACGGTGGCTTTCCCGCTTTCGCTTAAAAAGATAGAACAAAACGCGTTCCGTTACTGTTACGATCTTTACAGCGTAACTTTAAGAGGAAACCTTGAAAGTATAAGCGGATACGCGTTCGAAGACTGCTATTCGCTCGTGGAAGTTATCAACAAGAGTTCGCTCGATATCACGGCGGG
>CAMPBJ010000027.1 GCA_946637575.1 uncultured Clostridia bacterium
AAGCAGGGTGGCTGTTGCCACCCTGCTTTTATGCTGGTGCCGAAGGCGGGACTTGAACCCGCACGGTATCGCTACCACTGGATTTTGAGTCCAGCGCGTCTGCCAATTTCACCACTTCGGCAATTTTTTCAGAACTCTTGCATTTTACTTCGTATTTTGTTAAAATTATCTGTAGAGGCAAAAGATCTTCTTTTGCTTTAAGATAATATCATAATTTTGTTTCTTTTGCAAGCGGAATAAAGAGATTTATGGAAAAATTAGTTTTAATTGACGGCAACAGCCTTATTAACCGCGCGTTCTATGCGATGCCCAACCTTACTAATAAGGAAGGCGTCTTTACCGGCGCTGTGTACGGTTTTTTAAATATGCTGCTCCGTTTGATAACCGATGAAAAACCGACTCGTCTTGCGGTCGCTTTCGACGTTCACGCGCCGACCTTTCGCCACAAAATGTTTGCCGACTACAAAGGCACGAGAAAACCTATGCCCGACGAACTCCGTTCGCAGATCCCCATAATAAAAGAGATCCTCTCTAAAATGAAGATCGCATGCGTGGAAAAGGCGGGGTTAGAGGCGGACGATCTTATCGGCACGCTCGCAAAGCACTCTGATATCAAAACCCTTATCGTTACCGGAGATAAAGACTCCTTTCAACTCGTGGACGAAAACGTCAGCGTGTGCTTTACAAAACGCGGCATCACGGACACCGAACTTTACACCGCGGAAAACTTCGTCGAAAAAACTGGTATTAAACCCATACAGATAATCGACTTAAAAGCGCTTATGGGGGACGCGTCCGACAATATCCCCGGGGTGTTCGGCGTGGGAGAGAAAACCGCGATCTCGCTCGTACAAAAGTACGGCACTATCGAAAACTTATACGACCACGTGAACGAACTTACCGGCAGGTTGCAGGAAAAGATACTTGAAGGCGAAGACTCCTGTTTTTTATCCAAAACCCTTGCGACCATCAACGTAAACGCGGACTTTCCGTACTCTTTCGACGACTTTACGGTGGAACTTCCTTTCCCCTACGAAGTCAAGGAAAAGTTCGTGGAGTTGGGGCTTAGATCCCTCTACCAAAAAGACGAACTGTTCGGCCCTCTCCCCGAAGTTAAAGGCGACGCGGTCGAACTTGTCTATATCCGCTCGAAAGAAGAGTTCGGCGCGATAAATCTTTCAGACGACGTTACCGTGTTCGTTTCCGACGATTTTCTGGACTTTTATTCGGAAAAAGAATACCGCGTTCCCATAAAAAAGACGCTCTTTGAAGAAGGTCTTTCGGTAAAAGACGCGTACGCGCTAATAAAAGACGTGGAAACAAAATCGCACCTTACGCTGTACGATAAAAAGAGCGTCAATCACGAATTAGACTCTTTGGGGCTTCCCCTCTTAGATCCCGAAACGGACGACCTTGCGCTTATAAAATATCTCGTGGACTTTACGGGCGAAAAGACCGCAAAGGACGCTATCGTAGAATACGGCGAAAGCACGGTAACCCCCGCCCACTCGCTTAAACTGATCGCGGAAAGACTCTGCCCGCTACTTAAAGGGTACGGCGTAGTATCCTTATATAAGGACGTGGAACTTCCACTCTCCGACGTTCTCTTTTCTATGGAGAAGTCGGGATTTAAGGTGGACGCGGACGCGTTAAGGGAGACGGGCGCACGCTTTTCGGAGTTCCTTGCCGAAACCGAAAAAAAGATCCGCGAACTTGCGGACGACAAAAGTCTTAACGTGAACTCCCCGAGACAACTCGGCGAAGTGCTTTTCGACAAACTTAAAATAGGTAAGGGCAAGAAGAACAAAAACGGTTACTCTACGAGCGCGGAAGTGCTTGAAAAGTTCGAGGACGCGCACCCTATCGTTCCGCTTATTTTAGAGTACAGAAAGATACAGAAACTGCAATCTTCGTACGTCGAAGGGTTAAAACCGCTTATCGACAGCGCGACCGGGCTTGTGCATACGTCCTTTAACCAAACTGTTACGGCGACGGGCAGACTTTCAAGTAAAGAACCGAATTTACAGAATATCCCCGTGCGCGACGAACAGGGAAAGGAACTCAGAAGATTTTTCGTGCCGAAAGGAGACGACAGGATCCTCGTCGGCGCGGACTATTCGCAGATCGAACTTCGGCTTTTGGCGGCGTTCTCTCACTCAAAGAGTTTAATTAACGCGTTTAAGGAAGGAAAGGACATACACGCGGAGACCGCCTCAAAGGTTTTTAACGTTCCGATAGATCAGGTAACGAAAGAGATGCGTTCTTCCGCAAAAGCGGTGAACTTCGGCATTATCTACGGCATTTCGGAATTCGGGCTTGCAAGACAACTCGGCGTGTCGCCTAACACCGCGCGCGGATATATCGAAGGGTACTTTAAGGAGTACCCCCTCGTTAAGTCTTATATGGAAGACAACGTGGAGTTCGCAAGAGAACACGGGTACGCCGTAACGCTCTTTAACCGCAGACGGTATATAAAAGAACTTGCGTCGTCAAATTTCGCGCTCCGTTCGTTCGGGGAACGCGTCGCTATGAATATGCCGCTTCAGGGCTCTGCGGCGGACATCATAAAAGTCGCGATGCTCGGCGTTTTTAACAGGCTAAAAAAAGAAGGCTTAAAGTCCGAACTTATTCTTCAAGTCCACGACGAACTTATCGTCGACGCGTTTATAAAAGAAAAGGACGAAGTCGAGAAAATCATAAAAGAAGAAATGGAGAACGCGGTAAAACTTCCCGTAACGCTCGTCGCGGAAACTTACAGCGGCAAAAACTGGTATGAAACAAAGTAGAACGCTCGTCGCGATCACCGGCGGGATCGGGAGCGGAAAGTCAACGGCAACGGCATTTATAAAAGAACTCGGCTACCCCGTCTTTTCCTGCGACGAGGAGGTTGCCGCGCTCTATAAAAACCGCAGAATATTAAAGACGCTGAAAAAAGAGTTTCCGTCCGCGATCAAGGGAAAGATCTTTCTTTCCGCGGATAAAAGAAAAATCGCCGAACTTTGCTTTTCGGATAAAGAAAAACTCTTATTTTTGGAAAAGACGCTCGCCTTCCCCGCGTTAGACCGCGCGATAAAAAAGGCGAAAAAGCATAAAGGTTTGGTCTTTATCGAAGTTCCCTTGCTCTTCGAGTGCAAGGCGGAGTCGCTTTTCGATAAAGTGATAGTCGTAAAACGCGATAAAAAAGAAAGGATCGAAAGCGTTAAATCGCGCTCTTCTCTTTCCGAAAAAGATATTTTAGATAGGATAAATCGGCAGATCGACTACGACGCGGAAGACCTTTCTTCTTACACCGTGATCGAAAACAGTACGGATCTTCCCGCACTCCGCTCCGCAGTCGTTTCCGCGATAGAAAAAATGTAAAAACAGGCGAAAGCCTGTTTTTTTAGAGTTAAGAGTGGAGTTTATGTGTAAATATAATTAAAGCGGTGCTTTTTAGCACCGCTTTTCCATATCTCCACTCTCTACTTATTGCTTAAAGAACACCAGTTTCGTCTTTTCGGTAATTTTGAGTTTTATATCCCTTTGATCGCCCTTAAAGACGAGAAGTTTGCCTTCTTCATTGATGACTCCGACAAGAACGAGCGGATTTCCGCTTCCTTTCGACGCGTTAAAGATTTGCCTTATCAGGCTGAACGCGGTAACTTCGCCTTTCGGAACGTCCTTTAATATATCGCCCGCGTAGAACACGTTGACGTCCGCGCCGCCGGTCTCCATGCCGAACGCGGAAAAAGATGATCCAAGGCGCTTATAAAACTCGAAAAGCGAACTTTTGAACGCGAACTGCGTTACCATTCTGCTCGTATATCTGTTACTTATTATAACGTTATCCACGCCGTAACTTTTAACCACGTCGTAGTGCTTGGGGTTAAGGATCTCCGTAACCACGCTGATCCTATTGCCGTCGAACCCTTCTACCGTTCGTTCAAGTCCCTTTATCATTTCCCGTGTGCGGATAAGGGTTGCGAACATTTCGTCGTCAAGCCGCGAAACGTCCACCGTGTCGTCGGACAAAAGCACGAACGTGATGTTCTTTTCGGTATTCTTCACAAACTCGGCTACGAGCATAAACGTCTCTGCCGCGCCGAGTTCTTTTATATACGCCTCGGTGATATTGCAGTGCGAAAGCCCTTCCGTGCCGCCGATACGACGAGACCTATCCACTATCATAACGTTCGCCTTTTCGCCGACGCTACCCATGATCCTGTTTATCGAATCGAGCGTAAGTTCGAGTTTTGCGTTATACCCGAAAAATATCGCGTCGTTAAACACCCTTTTCGGCGATTCGTTTAAGGCGATATCATCTTCAACAGTGTAGTTCCCTTTCTGCTCGTCCTTTCTGCCGACGTAAAGCCCAACCTTTTTGTCCGACAGTTCAAGATATGACAGCGGGAACGCCTTGACGTTCTCCCTTAAAAATCTTTCGGCATAATCTTCGCCGTCCGTCTCTTCTATGTTTACGTTGAGTTTAGAGAACGAGAACATATAACTGTACAGTCTTCCGAGTTCCGGGGTTAAGGCGAACTGTGCGATAAGGTTTCCTATCGTTCTCGTAACCGGCATGGGGATTACGCTGCACTTTTCCGCAACTTCCTTGTCGCGGATTATTTTACCTACGAGTTGCAACGTCCAGTCGTCGTCGATCTCGACGATGACGTTCTGACCGTTCGCCGACTTTTCGGACGCGGTAACTTCGACTACCTGCGCGACCGTCTTTAATATCTGCGCGTTGCCGAACTCCGTGTCGTACTTTGTGCCGTTCGTATCTTCCGCTATCAGGTTGTTGACGTCTTCGCCTAAAATAATGACCGAAGCCGCCATAGAAAGCGACGTGCCGATAAGCTGTTCGGTCGAATACGTTTCTCCTTTCCGCACGATTATCGACAGTCTGTTGCGCAGTTTTTTAAGTCTGTACACCGCGCGGCTTTTTATCACGTTCTCTTTTTTCAGCCTTTCTTTTAAGTTTTCGTTATACGTTCTGATCGCGTCGGAGATCGACTCTTCGATCTCTTCTAACACCTTTTCCCTGTCGACCGCGGACAAAATAAGCACCTCGAATCTTTTTCTTGCGTAGAGAAGGTTTCTTATAATTTCCGGCCCGCGAACGTTCCAACCCAAAATGACGATATGTCCGTAAAGCGCCAACTTTTTAGAGTACGGGCTTTTGTGGTCGATCACCTTTGCGATCGTGTTGGTAAGATACGCGATAAGAGATCCCGTAAACAGCACCATACCGACAAGCATGCCGATAATACACACCACGGCAAGCGCTTCCATGTGCCCGCTTTCTTCAAGCGAAAAGTCGATGTTGTTGGACATTATAACGCGCATCGAATAGAACAGCGCCTCGAAAAATCCCATTTTTTCCGTGCCGGAAACGTTGAGTGCGCGTATCACAAGCGCGCAAATCACCATAAAAAACAGGTTAAACACGATTATCGAGCTTAAAATAAACCTGTCCGGCCTCGTTGCGAATTTAACGCTTAAAAACTTCTTAAACCCGTTCTTTTTCATAAGCAAACTTTTTTATCCCTTATAGATCCCAAAGATTTATGCCGAGCGCGTCGTCCCTTTTTCTGCCTATCGCGCAGCCTCTAACGTCGATAACTATCTCCGCGGTAAGCGAAATAACGCCCGAAAGCAAATGCCCGCCTACAACTTTCGCCCCCTTTCCCGTGCAGGTGATATGAAGGTGAACGTAAGGCTCGCCGTCTTTTTCCGAAACGTTGCCGACGATGGCGTTTATCTCGTGATTACCTGAAAAAGCGTACTCTTCGTACGCTTTTTTTACGGTGTCGAACACGCCGACCGTAAAATCGTCCGTCGCGCCGATCCCCGAAACAGCCGCCGCCGCGATATTTTCTTTTTTAGCAACTTCCTTTATAGAAGCGCAGATCTCTTCGCCCTTTTCAAGCCTTAAAAATATCCTGTCTTTTATTCTTTTATATTCCATACTTTTACCTTTCGATAAGTTCTTGCATAAGGTCCCAGCCTTTTTCTACGTAAACACCCGTGCTTTCGGCAGTTTTTTCGGTGTAGGACGTTACCTTACCGCCCAAATTCTTTCTGCTGTCGAAGATCATAAACGGCACGGGGTCTGAAACGTGCGTTCTTACAGCGATCGGCGTCGGGTGATCGGGGAGTATCATTACCTTAAAGTCTTCACCCGTCTTTTTTAGTCCCTCTACCACCGTTTTAACGACCTCGTCTATACGCTCTATCGAATAGATTTTATGCTCCGCGTCGCCGTGGTGTCCGCACTCGTCAGGCGCTTCCATGTGGATATACACGAAGTCCACGTCTTTAAAAGCGTCAAGACAGGCTTTTGCCTTTCCTATAAAGTTCGTGTCGTAATTCCCCGTCGCGCCTTCGACTTCTATCACTTTCATACCCGAAAGGATCGCTATGCCTTTCAGAAGATCGACCGCGGAGATCATCGCGCCCTTTATCCCGAATTTTTCGGTAAAGTTTTCCAGTTTCGGTTTAGTTCCTTCGCCCCAGAACCAAAGTGAGTTCGCCGGGTTTTTGCCGCGTTTTACTCTCTCTTTGTTTATCGGGTGATCTTTTAAAAGGTCAAACGAGCGTTTCATTAATTCAAGGTATTTTTCGGAATTATCCCCTTTCGGAAGATAGTCCTTTATTTTCCTTCCCGAAATGTCGTGCGGAGGAGTAAGATTTCCGCAAACCCTCCCGTTTTCCGCAACAAGACAATGGCGGTAGGAAACGCCCGGATATAAGGTGTACTTTCCGTCGTCTAACCGCTCTTTTAAGTAGTTTATAAGTTCCCTTGCCTCTTCCGTCGTTATCTCGCCCGCGGAATAGTCTTCCATCGTCTTATCTTCGTACTCGCCGCCACCGGAAAGAGTAACCAGATTCGCCCTTGCGGTAACGAAGTTGTCTTTTAAATCGATCCCTATGCTTGCCGCCTCCAATGGACTTCTGCCCGTGTAGCAGGTAAAGGGATCGTACCCCAAAACCGAAAGATTCGCGACGTCGCTTCCCGGCTTTAAGCCTTCCGGAACGGTTTTAACGAGCCCCACTTTCGAAACGCGCGAGAGCGCGTCAACGTAAGGTTTTTTTGCCACTTCCAAAGGGGTTTTGCCCCCAAGCGAGTCTACGGGATAGTCCGCCATACCGTCGCCGAGTATCACCGCGTATTTCATTTATATACCCCACTTTATCGGCTTAAAGCCGTGATTTACAAGATAATCGTTTGTTTTTGTAAAATGCCCGCAACCGAAAAAGCCGTTATACGCAGATAAGGGAGAGGGATGCGCGCACTCTAAAATAAGATGTTTTTTGGTGTCGATAAGTGCCTTTTTACTTCTTGCGTTCGCGCCCCAAAGCAAAAAGACGACGTTAGTTTTATTGTCCGAGATCTTTTTAATAACTCCGTCCGTGAACTCTTCCCAGCCTTTCCCCTTGTGCGAATTAGCGTGGTGCGCCCGAACGGTTAAAACGGAGTTTAAAAGAAGAACGCCTTGCTTTGCCCAAGGGGTAAGATCTCCGCTCCCCGAAAACCGCTCGCCCGTTTCCTTTTCTATCTCGCGGAAAATGTTTTTAAGCGACGGCGGAAGTTCGACGCCTTCCGGCACGGAGAAAGAAAGCCCCATCGCCTGACCTTCTTCGTGATAGGGATCTTGTCCGATCAAAACTACCCGAATATCGTCAAGCGCGGTAAGTTTTAAGGCGTTAAAAATATCGTACATAGACGGATACACGGTGTAGCGGGAATACTCGGATTTTAAAAACTCCCGAAGTTTAAGATAACTTTCGGACGAGAACTCTTCTTTTAAAATCTCGTCCCAGTCCTCGGTGATCTTTACCATATTCGCTTTTATTCTAACATTTTTCTTTGACAAATGCAATATTATTTATTAGACTATAACTATATTTTAGTTAAAGGAAACCTGTTTTTTAATGCAAATCTACGAAATCGTTATGATCGGCGTTGCGCTCGCCATGGACGCGTTTGCCGTAACTATCTCCAACTGCACCGTTTACAGGGAAAGCCTTACGCCTGCAAAAAAATGGGCGATGCCCGCTACCTTCGCGCTTTTTCAGTTCGCAATGCCCGTTATCGGCTACTTTATCGGCGGGACTTTCGCGTCCTATATTTCGGGAGTCGCGGGGTATCTTACTTCCGCCGTCTTTTTCCTTTTGTCCGTTAAAGTTCTTGTCGACGTTATTTTAGAGAAAAAATCACCCGAAAAACCGAAAAAACCTTCGCTTTCTTTGGGCGCGCTGATTTTACAGGGCGTCGCCACGAGTATCGACGCGCTCTTTATCGGCGTAACTTTTTCCGCCGAACTTTCCTTTTCGGTCTTTTACGCCGCCGCGATCGTCGGAGTTACTACATTTATTATCGTTTCCGTCGCGCTCCTTTTGGGAAAGGGAGTCGGAAAACTCTTAAAAGACCTCTCTTCTCTGTTCGGAGTTCTGATCCTTTTAGCGCTTGCGATCGTCAATTTGATAAAAGCGCTCGCGTAACCAAACAAAAAATAAAAACGATCATAAAAAACCCCCTTGCGTTATCGCAAGGGGGTTTTTATTTTAAGTTATTTACGTTTTTTAACGTTTTTTCTTCGCTTTTTTAGCCTCTTCTTCGGCTTGTTTTCTCGCAAGTTCTTCTGCTTTCGCTTTAAGTTCCGCTTTTTTATCTTCCTGCATTCTTGCGATCGTCTCTTTTTCACTCTCGTCTTTCGCGACGATGGTGATCTCGGTCTCCTTGTCGAAGATGTGCGCGCGCTCTACTTCGAGCGAAATGTCGATATCTTCGCCCGCTTTCGCGTTTGCGACAAAGCCTACTTTTGCGATAAGGTTGGACACGTCGGTAACCACGCTGTCTTCACCGCCAGCCTGTTTATCCTTGGTCTTGCAGTAGATAAGCGTTTCAGAACCGAGCGCCTCTACAACGTCGACTTTAACGTTAAGCACGCTCTTTCCTTCCGCACCTTCGCTGATGTCTTCGGGGCGGATACCGAACACGACTTCTTTGTCGGTGTTTAAGTACGCCTTTAAGTCGTAGATAAGTTTTACCTTTTCTTTCGGGATAAGGATTCTATCTTCGCCGAATACAAAGTAAACTTCCTTTTCAGTTCCTACGAGCGTACCCTCGAAGAAGTTCATCTGCGGAGTTCCGATAAAGCCCGCAACGAACTTGTTGACGGGATAGTTATATAAGTTCATAGGAGCGTCGACCTGTTGCATAAAGCCGTCTTTCATAACGACGATACGCGTACCCATGGTCATCGCCTCGACCTGATCGTGCGTAACGTAGATAAACGTCGTCGCAAGTCTGTTGTGAAGTTTGGTGATCTCGGTTCTCATCTGAGAACGGAGTTTCGCGTCCAAGTTGGAAAGCGGTTCGTCCAAAAGGAAGACCTTCGGTTCACGGACGATAGCGCGCCCTAACGCGACACGTTGTCTTTGACCGCCGGAAAGAGCCTTCGGCTTTCTCGAAAGGTACTGTTCGATACCCAAAATCCTTGCCGCTTCCTTTACCCTCGCGTCGATCTGGGGTTTAGGCATTTTGCGGAGTTTTAAGCCGAACGCCATATTGTCGTAAACGGTCATGTGCGGATAAAGTGCGTAGTTCTGGAAAACCATCGCGATAT
>CAMPBJ010000028.1 GCA_946637575.1 uncultured Clostridia bacterium
TCCGAACTCGCGGTTAAAAAAGGCGTTACGCAGGACGTCCTTTTGGAAGTAAACATCGGCAACGAGCCGTCGAAAAGCGGGTTTTTATACGAAGACGCGGAGTCCGCCTTAAATCAGTCTGGATCTTATAAGGGGGTGCGCGTTCTGGGTTTAATGGCGATGCTGCCTAACACGGAAGACGACGAATTAAAGGCAGGTCTTTGCAGAAAAATGCGCGCTCTTTTTGACAAACTTAAAAAAAAGCACGACGATTTTAAGTACCTGTCTATCGGTATGAGCGGCGACTATAAAATCGCGATAAAAAACGGAAGCAATATGATAAGGCTCGGAAGTTTACTTTTCGGGCAGAGATATTACAATAAGTAAAACGGAGAAGAGAAAGTGGGATTATTCGACCTTTTCGGTAAAGAACCGAGAGAAATGAAAGAAAGAACGGCTTATTTGACGGAGAAAGAGACGGAGAGAGCCGTTCCGTTTGAATCACAGGACAAAAAGGACGCGCCCGTTTCGGTGTTCGTTCCGACCTCGTTTTCTGACGTCGAAACGATTATCGACAGATTAAAAGAAGGTAAAAACGCCGTCGTACACTTAACGCGCCTTAAAAAAGAAACCGCAGTCCGCGTTTTGGATCTGCTGTCCGGCGCGATTTACGCGCTCGGTGGCGGTATTTACGAAATGGAAAAAGAAGTGTTTATGTTCTCCCCTTCGGGAGTCGAGATCAACTGATCGGAACCTTAAACGCTGTTTTAGGAGGTAATTATGAGAAAATTTGAAATTGCAACCGATTCTACCTGCGATTTGTACGCAAGAGAGATCAAAGAGAAAGAACTCTTCTTTCTTCCCCTCACCTTTACGCTTACCGATAAAAACGGTAACGTAACCGAGTATAAAGACGAGTTTCAGTCGGACGCGGAGTACACGGAGTACTATGAGAAATTACACTCGGGGCTTTTATCCCGTACTTCCATGAACAACCCCGCTATCCACGAAGAGTTCTTTATGAATATGGCAAAAGCGGGCGTTAAGGAAGCGATACACTTTACCATAAGTTACGGCCTTTGCAGAACGGTTGACGTCGCGAGAGAGGCGGTCGCCGAAGTGCAGAAGACTTACCCCGACTTCCATTGCCTTTGCATTGAGTCGAACACCACGACTTTAGGTCAGGGCATGCTCGTAAATATCGCGGTGGATATGCGCGACAAGGGAAAGACCTTACAGGAAACTTTCGACTATATAGAAAGCGTCAAACACAATATCCAGCACTTTATCGTGGTGGACGACTTAAAGAGTTTGGTTCGCGGCGGAAGACTTTCCGCAGCCGCCGGCGCGGTCGGTAGCGTGCTTCAGGTTAAACCCGTTATCGTATTCAACAAGGAAGGTAAACTCGAGAGTTATAAAAAGTCGACCGGCTTAAAACACACCATCGGCTTGATCGCAAGAGAATTTGCAAATTATTCGCTAAACAAAGACTATCCCTTGATCTACATAGGACATACCGGCAAGGTGGATTCCGCGGAACTTCTTCAAAAGCAGTTAAAGGAACTCTACAATATCGACGCTCCTATACGTATGATAGGACCTGTCATCGCGTCGCACCTTGGCTACGGCACGGTGGCTTATGCCTTCCTTTCAAACGAAGAAAGACCGATCTAAACTTGTTTTTAACGTCAAAAAACGCACCCGTGGGTGCGTTTTTTTGTTTTCTGTCGATTTTATTTGAGGTTTATTACTCGATAACTTTATCTTTATCCTCTTTTACGAGTTTATCGTAAATCTCTTTTTTGGACATAACGCCGAGATCGACGCCTTTTCTCGTTCTGACCGCGATACCGTTCTGTTCCTTTTCCTTGTCGCCTACGATGAACATATACGGAACTTTTTCCATCTGCGCTTCTCTGATCTTATACCCTATCTTTTCGTTACGGTTATCGACTTCCGCACGGAGTCCTAACGCGCGAAGTTCCGAAACGATCTCGCTTGCGTAGTCCGCGGTTCTTTCGGTAAGGCTTAAAACCTTTACCTGAACGGGCGATACCCAGAGCGGGAACGCTCCGCCGTACTTTTCGATAAGGAGCGCAAGCGTCCTTTCGTAGCAACCGATAGACGATCTGTGGATAACGAACGGGTACTGCTTTTCGCCGTTTTCGTCGATATACGTCATCTCGAAACTGTGCGCCGCCGCAAAGTCCAACTGTATGGTAATAAGCGTATCTTCCTTGCCGTAAACGTTCTTTATCTGAACGTCGAGCTTCGGACCGTAGAACGCCGCCTCGTCTTCCGCCTCCACGTAGTCTAAACCGATATCGTCTAAAATCTTCTTCATCAACGCTTCGGTTTCGTTCCACGCCTTGTCGTTGTCGATATATTTCGCCTTATCTTTGCCGCGCTTTGAGAATCTGAACGAAACGTCGTCTCTCATTCCCAGACACTCGAGGAAGTAGTAAGAAAGTTCGAGGCAACGCTTAAACTCGCTTTCTACCTGTTCGGGAGTGCAAATAAGGTGTCCGTCGGACAAGGTAAACTGACGGACTCTGATCAGTCCGTGCATTTCGCCCGACGCTTCCTTACGGAATTCGGTCGCGGTCTCCGCGTACCTTACGGGAAGGTCTCTATAACTCTTCAAACCGTTCTTATAGATCTGATACTGGAAGGGGCAAGTCATGGGGCGGAGCGCCATCGCGTCCGGAGAGTTTTCGTCCCCGATAATAAACATCTTATCCCTATAATGATCCCAGTGCCCCGAAATGCGATAAAGATCGTTCTTTGCCATATACGGAGTCTTGGTGATCATAAATCCGCGTTTTTCCTCTTCGTCTTCCACGAAACGGGAAAGAATCTGGATCATCTTCGCGCCCTTCGGCATAAGGATGGGAAGCCCCTGCCCTATGACTTCTTCGGTCATAAAGAGCCCTAAATCACGGCCGAGTTTGTTGTGGTCGCGCTTTTTGACTTCCTCTAACATAACTAAATGTTCTTCGAGTTCGCTCTTCTTTTCAAACGCAACGCCGTAGATACGGGTAAGCATCTTATTGTGCTCGTCTCCGCGCCAGTACGCGCCGGTTATCGCGGTGAGTTTGAACGCCTTTATCCTACCCGTGGAAGGAAGGTGCGGTCCGCGGCAAAGGTCGATAAAATCGCCTTGCTTGTAGCAGGATATTTTAGCGTCTTGCGGAAGGTCGTTTATTATCTCGACTTTATACGGTTCGCGGGCGTCTTTAAAAAACTTCAACGCGTCTTTCCTGTCCATATCGATACGCTCTAACGGAAGGTCGCTCTTTATTATCGACTTCATCTCTTCTTCGATGGTAACAAGATCCGCTTGGGTTATCGGAGTTTTGAACTCTATGTCGTAATAAAATCCGTTTTCGATCGTCGGACCTATCGCGAGTTTACTCGTGGGGTAGATCCTCTTTATCGCCTGCGCAAGCACGTGCGCGGTCG
The DNA here is from genome assembly GCA_946637575.1 of uncultured Clostridia bacterium. Lineage (GTDB taxonomy): Bacteria > Bacillota > Clostridia > Christensenellales > Borkfalkiaceae > UBA1259. The sequence continues at coordinate 3,442 of CAMPBJ010000028.1, forward strand.
TATGACGGTAAACGGACAGCCCTTCCTTATCTTTAAGGGTTATTATACTCAACTCGCAGTCGCCGTCTATAACTTTGGAAAGATCGACGAGTTCGCCGTTAACTTTTGCGCATACGGCTACTCTCGCAAGCCCTTCCGAAATGTCCTTCGCAACTTCAAGCGCGGTCTTCGGCGCGTCGTACTCTAACGCCGAACCGTCTTTTAATGTAATCTTCATATCTTTCTCCTTATAAAAAAACGCCCTTTGGTAACCCAAAGGACGAAATAATTTCCGCGTTTCCACCTTTATTGTCGGGTATTCCCCGACCGCTCGAATTCGACTCTAAGCGTCGATCGCTTGCCAAAAACGGTGGTTTCGCAATCCCAAAATCAACTGCGGGGCTTTCACCTATCCCCCGCTCTCTATAAGCGACCTTCGGTGCTACTTGTCCGTTCTTAACGGCTTCAATTAAACTCATTTTACGACTACTTTTAACTTTTGTCAAACGTTTTTCCGACAATTATCCGAAATATCTCGTAGAAAAAAATATCTTGTCGCCGTAAAACTCTTTTAAATAGTACTCGTCGTCTTTCGGAACTCTTCCCAAAAGTTCTATCTCTCCGCCGCCGGAAAGTATCACTTCACGGAAGAGTTTTAAGTTCTCCGTAGGCAGAAGGTCCGCGCGGAACAGACGTTTATAGTTGGAGTCGTAAACCTTTCCGCCGTCCACGTACACTCGCTTTTTTTTCGTTTCAAGTAAAAAAGAAATAAACTCCTTTAACTGCGATTTTAAAAACACCATCGGCACGTAAGTTACTATCTCCGCCCACTTCTTTTTAAGCGGTTTTAACCAGAAGTTGTACACGCCGTCTATCGCGACTTCGCAGAGCCCTTTCATCTTGTTTACGGCGTACTTTTTGTCTTCGTAAAAGTCCGCCGCAATCAAACTCGCAAACAGTATCTCTTTTTCGTCTTCGGACAGCCCCGTAACGTTAACGGCGCTTTTAAAATAGTCGTACTTGTACTTTACCGCGATTATCTCCGCGACTTTATCTATTATCTCTATCCCTACGATCTCTGAATAACAGTCCGGACAGTCGATACTTAAAATCGCGCGTCCGCTTTCTTTTTTTAAGTTTACTTTGCAATCCGCGCCGCCTAAAAGTTCCGCCACGTTGTTCTGGATAAACAAAAGTGAGTTCTGTCCGTCTTCACGTTCGGTTACACGTATTCTCGCCATATAGTTTAGTCTATGCTTTGAAACCGGTTTTTATTTACGGTAACGCGTATTTTATTTTTCCCTTTTCCCCTTACCTGTCTATAAACAAACTTATACGCCTCTGAAAAAAGCACTATACTCATTGAAACAAGCGCGCACCTTAAAAGCACCGAAAACCTTATCGCGCCTATGCCGAATACGCCGGGGAACACCGTTACCGTGAGCGCGTGGACTATAAGCAGAAGTAAAAACGTTATCCCCATTATTTTATTCTTCGTGATCCGTTTAAAAACGCTTTCCGCGCCGAGTTCTCTGCAGTTGAACGCGTTGAACAGTTGAAACAATATAAAGAGCGTAAAAAGCACGCCCGAACGCTCGGACTCCTTTGCCCCTATAAAGTTGTAGACGCTCTCTAAAATAAGCACCGTGGCGACTAATACGCCGTTAAACGCAATGCGCAACGCAAGTTTGGGCGTTAAAACGCTTTCGCCTTTTTTAGGCGGCTTTTGCTTTAAAAGAGAAGGACTCGGAGGTTCAAGCCCCAGCGTTAACGCCGGCGGGCCGTCCATAATGACGTTTATCCATAAAAGTTGCAAAGTGTTGAAAAGCGACGGGAGTCCAAGCACCGAACATACCGTTATGTATAAAAGAGCCGAAAGGTTTACGGACAGTTGAAAGAGTACGAACCGCTTTAAATTGACGTAGAAGTTTCTTCCGAAAGATACCGCTTTTACGACGGTTGAAAACGCGTCGTCGAGCAGAATACAGTCCGCCGCCTCTTTGGTTATCTCGCTACCCGTCTTACCCATCGCGATACCTACGTCGGCATGGCGGATCGCGGGCGCGTCGTTTATCCCGTCGCCCGTTACGGCGACGATTTCACCCGCGTTTTTTAACGTGCGAACGACTTTAAGTTTTACTGACGGAGTGCTTCTCGCTATCACCGTGATTTTGGAAAGCGCCTTGAAAAGTGTTTTTTCGTCCATATTCTCTATGTCTGACGCGTTTACCACCATCGACTCGCTGTCCGCGATCCCGAGTTCCCTTGCGACCGCTAACGCCGTCATCCTGTTGTCGCCCGTAAGTATCTTCACTTTTATTCCCGCTCTCTTGCAATCGGCGATCGCCTTTAACGCGTCCTTCCGTACGGGATCAGAAAGCGACACGAATCCGTCGAAAACAAAGCCCCCGTCCTCTTCTTTGTGCGCGAACGCAAGCACTCGCTTCGCTTCAAGTTCTTTTTTTTCAATCGCGTAGAACACGTTTTGTTTCTGACTTTCGGTAAGATTGCATTTCGGCAACACCTTTTCGGGCGCGCCTTTAAGATAGGTGATATTTCTGCCGCTTAAAGAGACGGTCGTCGCCATATACTTTTTGTCGCTGGAAAAGTCTTCGCGGAAGATAAGGGCGTAACGGTTTCTTTGAACGCTTGGATCTTCGTTCGTTTTAGAACGGAACACTTTTAGAAGAGCGATTTCCGTTCCGCTGCCGATCCACTTTCCGCCGCAGAACTCCGCCGTCGTGTTGAGCGCAAAATTATTAAGCAAGTGCTTATCTATATTATCCGTCGCCTTAACGCAAGTCGCGCCGGCGCATACGGATTCGACCGCCATCTCGTTTTGCGTAAGCGTGCCGGTCTTATCCGAAAGTATCACCGTGACCGCCCCCGCCGTCTCCGTTGCGGTCATTTTCTTTATGAGCGCGTTCTCTTTGGACAGTTTTATCATATTAAGCGCAAGCGACACCGCGACGATCGTCGGCAACCCCTCCGGAACCGCGGCGACTATAAGCACTATCGCAGAGATAAAGAGTTCTTGCACCGAGGAAAAATTGAGCGTTCCGTTTCGGTAAAGTCTTATCGCGGATATTACGAACACGAAAACCGCGGTTATCACTCCGATCAGCGTAACTGTCTTTCCGAGATTTGCGAGTTTTTTCGAAAGCGGGGAAGCAACGTCTTTTCCGCCCGATATTTCGCCCGCTATTCTGCCTATTTCGGTACGGTCGCCCGTCGCCGTTACGACCGCTCTTCCGGATCCCGACGTTACAAACGTTCCCGAGTAAATACAGTTTATTCTTTCCGCAAGCGGAGTCGAGGTCGAAAGCACGGCGTCGCCGCGTTTTTTTACAGGCTTACTCTCCCCGGTAAGCGCGGATTCGTCCGCAGATAAACTTGCGCCGTCTAAAAGGCGGCAGTCGGTCGGCACTTTGTCGCCCGTCTCTAGAATAACGATATCCCCGACTACGAGTTCTCTTTGACTTACCGTCTTTATCTTGCCGTCGCGAACGACTTTCACTTCAAGGTCTTTATATATCCTATTCAGCGCGGAAAAGGCTTTTTTTGAACTTCTTTCCATAACGAGCGTTATCGTCGTCGATAGAGCGATCGCAAGAAACACGCCGACGCACTCCGAAAAGTCGCCGTCGCCCGTCTTTAACTGTTTCCCAAGGTTAACGCCGAGAGTTAAAATAAACGCAAAGATAAGAATAAGTATCATCGGCTCTTTCAATGCGGAAAAAAGGCGTTTATAAAACCCTTCCCGTTTTCTCTCGGTAAGAACGTTTTCCCCCGTCTTTTCCCTGATTTTACGCACTTTTTCGGAAGAAAGACCGAATTCGGCGTTTACGCCGAGTTTATTTAAAGTTTCGCCGGCAGATTGTGAATAAAACATAGACACCCCTTAAGTCTTTTAATTTTATTCACTTTTTTCGATTTATATGTTTACCAAGTGGACAAACGCGCTATTTTGTGCTAAACTTATGTTCGTAAAAAATAAAGAAGGTGTTTACTATGGAAGAAGTTTTTAAGGTAGATATCAAAGGCGTCGAAGCGTCTCTTCCCATACTTCCGCTGCCGTCCGGCGTTAAGATCGCGTTCTTTAACCTGCACGGCAATACTTTTCTTACCGAGCATTGCGGCAAGGAACTCGCTAAAGTCGCGGGCGACGTCGAAGTTCTCGTTACCGCGGAGTCAAAAGGGTTACAACTTACGCACGTTTTGGCAAGGGAACTCGGTATGCCTTTCTACGCCGTTGCAAGAAAGTCTAAAAAACTGTATATGCAGGACGGAATCATGGTCTCTTACGGCTCTTCCATTACGACCGGTAAGGCGCAGGAATTCTACCTGTCTAAACACGATGCTGATTTGATAAAGGGCAAAAAGGTCGGAATTGTGGACGACGTTATATCCACCGGCGAAAGCTTAAAGGGGCTTGAAGCCCTCGTTATTAAAGCCGGCGGCATCATCACGAACAAGATGTTCGTTTTAGCCGAAGGAGACTCCAAAAACCGCCCCGACGTTACCTACCTCGCCTCTATCCCGCTGTTGTAATTTTTGATTTGTAACGTAAACGCCGAGCGTGTTCGCTCGGCGTTTTTGTTGTTTTTTCGGGATTAACTCGTTTGTTTTATTTCGAAGCCTAAACTTATCATCAGGGCGACGTTTACTTTTTGCATTTTTGAGTCGGACAGTTCGCCTATCCGCTCCTTTAACCTTCTTTTATCGAGAGTTCGGATCTGTTCTAATAAAATAACGGAGTCTTTCGAGAGACCAAACTCTTTTGCGGACAGTTCAATGTGCGTGGGAAGGCGCGCTTTGTCGAGCTTGCTCGTTACCGCCGCCGCGATTATCGTGGGGCTGTAGCGGTTGCCGGTGTCGTTCTGCACTATTAAAATAGGCCTTACTCCTCCCTGTTCGCTCCCCACCACGGGGCTAAGATCCGCATAATATAATTCTCCTCGTTTTACCATAAAGCCACCGACGTTTATTGTTCCCACTATTATTTTATGTATTCCTTTTACCGTGGGTTACTCCGCTTTTTTGATATTATTGACAACGGCAGAATAAATTATACTCTTTTTCCCCCGTCCGTTTGACAGATATAATTATTTGTAGTAAAATGTCTTTTGTAAATAAACTTAATACACGTTTTCGTGATTTCTTTGCTTCCTTAGTTAAATGGATATAACAAGCCCCTCCTAAGGGTTTGGTATATCCGACATAAACGTTAAAAAACAAGCGAAACTTACCTAAAATTTGCTGTTTTTGATAAGTTTCGCCCTGTAAAATAATTATCGGTATAAAAATCGGTATAAAATTTAATAAAAATGCTTCCGTAGTTAAATGGATATAACTTTCCCCTCCTAAGGGAAGATTGTGGGTTCGATTCCCGCCGGGAGTACCACTAAAACCACAATATATTGTGGTTTTTCTTTATTTTTAACCTAAATATTGATTTTACTTGTCGTTTTTTTCTTATAGCGTTTTTATACCGATTTCAAATATTAAACCGCCAATCTATTCAATGCGTTTAACGCTTTGTCCTGCGTATCGGGAATAAAGTGGCTGTAAACTTTTAACGTTACCGTTGAATCCGAGTGCCCCATATACTTACTGACCGTCTGTATCGGCACGTTTTGGGATAGTAATAAACTGCAATAAGTGTGCCGTAAGCCGTGGCAGGAAACACGCTTTATATCGTGTTCTTCTTCCAAAGCCCTTAGCCAATGTCCGAGAGTATGCGGATAAATCGGCATACGATACATATTGACGGATAAATGATACTCGTCTAACTTGTTCGGAAAATCCTTGTCAGATAAAACAAACCAATCGTAAAATATCCGCAAATCACGTATAAGCATTTCGGGCATAGGTATATCCCGTTTAGAAGTTTTCGTTTTAGGCTCTTTCTCGTAAACCATACCTTTTGCCGGAAGTCTGTTCCTGCGAATATGAATAACGCCTTTTTCAAAGTCAACGTCCGACCAACGAAGTCCGTTCATTTCGCCCTGACGAACGCCCGTCAAAATCATTATTTCAATCGGAATACGTTTATATATGTATTCGTCGGGTATTTCGTTCAGCGTTTTCAGAAAACTCTGCGCTTCCGCAAAATTAAAGACTTCCTTTTCGGATATTTCCCTTAAAGACAAATTGCTGTTTCCCGCGCCTATTT
>CAMPBJ010000029.1 GCA_946637575.1 uncultured Clostridia bacterium
ATATTCCTATATGATCTTATTTTTCTTCGTTCCCTTTATCTTACCGTAGTCTTTGTCGCCCGTAAAATCACGTTCCTTTTTATACTCGCCGCCGAGCGATTCTATCGCAAAGCGAAGTTCGACAAAGTCGGCGTATCTTATCTTTTCGTTTTCTATTGCAGTCAAAAGGTACGGAAGAGCGCGTTCGTCTCCGAACCTTGAAAGATAACCCGCGTACTGTGCGATTCTGTCCCCGTGACGAATAAATTCGGCGACTAAAACCGACAGAACCTTTTCGTCCCTTCCGGCGTGCGAAAGTATCTCGGCAAAACACTCCTTCGCCTTCTCACTTGCGCTGTCGAAAGAATTTAGTACCGCGTCCTTTACTTTATCCGCTTTAGAAGATAGTATTTCGGTCGCGATCTCCGTTACGTTTTCGGGGTAGTCGCAGATTATCAGATTAAGTATTTCGTTTAGTCCGCTTTCGGCGTTCATGATCTCGTGGATATTGAGAAGATACGCGATAAATTCGTCGTTTTCGGCGTCCTTTAAGGCAGAAACTACGGCTGCCTCGCCGTCTTTTGCGTTTATAATCCCTTCTGATAAAAAGTCCGAAACGGGAACGCCCTTTTCCACGTGTTCTTTAAGCGCGGCGATAAGTTCTTCGGCGGAAAAATCGCGGTAGTACTCGTTAGGAGTTTTGCCGTCAAGTTCGGGAAGCGCGGTGTTCCCGAACTCTTCGTACATGGTGGGAATATGGTCTTCTATCTCCTCAGGCTTGATTTTGCCTATGTTTTTATAGACGTAAGTGCCGATATACTTATCGAATATTTTGTCTATATCAATCGTTTTTATCATTTTTCTCTCCGCATTTTAAATCGTAAAGTTCTTTTAATTTAAGCACCCTTTCCTTTTTTACGCCGAAAATCCGCGTTACCGCACGCATTTCGCTGACGCCTTTATATTCGCAAAGAAGAGTGATGAGCGCCGCTATCTCTTCGGGCGAAAATCCTTCTTCGATTACTGAAATCCCCAGCGTTTTGTACGTCTTATTTGCGTAAAAAGCAAGTTTTTCCTGATCTTTTAAGCCGATAAACGCAAGTCTTGACAAGGTGTTCGCGTAAGCCGAAACGTAAATAATCCCGTCAGGTTTATCCGAAAACACGAGTTTCTTGGGTTTTATCTTCTCGTAAATGTTACCGCCGACCGCACCGAAGGAGTCTTTTTTTCCGTTAAGTATCAAAATATAGATCATGTACCGCTTTAAGTCCGTCGGAAGTTCGGGGATAAGCAGCGCGTCGCTTATCGTCTTTTTGGCAAACTCGGAGTCGGATAGCGACAGCGCGTACGCCGCAAGTCTTGCGGTCTCACTATCGCACGAAAACAGTCCGTACGTCGCGACGTCCCTATTCTCCTTTTTTGAAAAGAACGATTTTACGGACAACGGGTCGTCCGCAACGGCTATAAGCCGTTTTTTGTTCGCTCTCGCCACCTTTTTTGGCAGTTCTCTTGCGAACTTTACGGGAAGAAGTTTTAAAGAATTCGCGTCCCCGTCCCTTATTTTTTTCGCTAAACCCAAGTAGTATTTGGGAAAAGGAGCGGTCGGTACTATTCTTAACACAAAGGAAAATTCATCTACCGCCTCTTCGTACTTGCCGAGGTTTAAAAGCGACAGCCCGCGAAAGTACCTGAGTTCCACTTCGTACGGTCTTTCGGTCAAAATAAACTTAAAACACTCGCTTGCGATCGCGTTATCATCCTGTTCTATCGCGCAAGTCGCGATCTTGTAGTACTCGGTCGGTTCGCCTTTTCTCGATTCGAGCGCCTTTTTGTAGTAATACGCGCTCTTTTCGTCGTCGTTTTTCATCTTGTAGATCGTAGATAAGTTGCAGTACGCCGTAACGTTTTCTCCGTGAAAAGACAGCGAGAATTTACACGCCTCTATCGCAAGATCGTCTTCTTCGGATAAATAGTAGGCGGTCTGCGCGTCTCCGCACTCGTCTTCGGTCATCTCTTTTAACGGAATCTCGCGGTAAATGGAAGACGCAATATAATAATTTCCCGAAACAAGCGCGCTTTTGGCGCGTTTTATGTCCTCCGAATAATCCGCGTGCCCCTCGGGGTAAACGATCTTAAAGATAGGTTTCGGCGGGAAGTTGTTCGACAGAAACTCCAGAATATCGCCCTCTAACCCATCTCTGTTTATATAACCGTCCGCTTCGACTTTTTTCTGGAAAAAGTAACCCGCCGCCCAATAGTTGTCTGAGTAAAAGTAATTTATTCCGAGTTCTTCGTACGCTATCGAACGTTTGTTCTTCGGCGCGACGTCTAGATATTTATACCAGAATCGGTTGGAATAGTCGTATAATCCCATATCCGCGTAAACGTCCGCTATATCGGTTAAAACCTCCGGGGAGGTTTCCTTTTCAAGCGCGGAAAACAAAAGGCCGAGAGAACCTACCGGATCTCCCTCGTCCGCACGTCTTTCCGCTATTTCCAAAAGCGTATCCTTATCTCTTTCAAATTTTAGTATTCTTCCGTTTGACATCTTGGTTAAATATCTTATCTACGTCTTCCTTATAGTAAACGTATTTTTTATTACAGAACTGGCAGACGACTTCGATCTTGCCGTCCTCTTCCACCATCTTTCTCGTCTCCTTTTCCCCTAAAGAACGGAGAACAGAAACTATCTTCCTATCAGAGCATAAGCATTTATAACGGGGATAATACGTTTCGCCGTCTATACCCTTAAAAAACTTGTCCTTTACTCCTTCTATTCCGCCTTCTTCGATGAGAGTCGAGACCTTGGAAAGTTCGCCCATTATGCTTTCAGCTTTATTAATAGCCTCTTCGCTTGCAAACGGGAGCGCCTGCAATATAACCCCGCCCGCACCCACGCACTTTCCGGTCTTTCCGATCTTAACGCCTAACGCCATCGCGGTCGGGATCTGTTCGCTCGTCGCAAAGTAGTACGCAAAATCTTCGGCGATCTCTCCGCTTATTAGTTCCGAACTTCCGGAGTACGGTTCTTTTAATCCCATGCTCTTTACGACCGTAAGTCTTCCCTTACCCACGCAACCGCCTACGTCTAATTTTCCGTTGCTCTTTAAGGGAAGATATGCGTTCGGATTGTCGATACTTCCGCGCATGTAGAGTTTTCCGTTTCCGCAGACGGTAACTTTTCCGCCTACCCCGTCGCCCGCTATCGTAACGGAAATATCGTCCTTCTCGTTTTTAAGTCCGCTTGCCATAAAGGTAGTCGCCGTAAGCGTCCGACCGAGCGTCGCCGCGGCAAGCGGTGAAAGTCCGTGGTATTTTATCGCTTTATTTACCATATCCGTCGTATCGAGTATCGAAAGGCTCATACTACTATCGAACACGAGCGACTTAAAAAGTTTATCCATTGTTGCCACCGTTTTCTTCGATGAGCGGTTTAAGTCCCGTGTCTCCCGTTTCGCCCTTATATAAGAGTTTCAGAAGAATAGGCGCGAAAAGCGACGAAGTCAGGACCAAAAATACGGTGATCGCTATATATTTGGGATCGATAAGCCCGTTCTCCACACCTTTCTGCGTAACGACGAGCGCGACTTCGCCACGGGTTATCATGCCGACGCCGACGCGCAAACTGTCTTTAAAGGAAAAGCCGAATATCTTCGCCATACCGCCGCAACCGATTATCTTCGTAACTATCGCCACGAGTACGAAAGACAACGAGAACAGTATTACTTCCGCGGAAAATCCGCTGAACGTTGTGCCTATTCCTATCCTTGCAAAGAAGATAGGCGCGAACATAAGGTAAGAACTGATCGAAACGCGCCTGTCAACGTACTGCGCGGACTCGTGATTCGTCGAGAGCATAACGCCCGCGATGAACGCGCCCGTTATGTCCGCGACGCCGAATATTTTTTCAGCGACGAACGAGTAAAGAAGACAGGTCGCGATAGAAAAGATCGGGATCCTTCTAGTATGCGGAGATCTGGACTCGATAAACTTAAAAAGTTTCGAAAGCCCGATCCCGCCGCCTATCGCGAGAGCGAAGAACGCAAATATCCAGAGAACGGATACGATTATATTTCCGTCCGGGTTGATGAACGAAAGCACGGGCGATACCGCGCCGTTGCCGGATAGATTTAATACGACCGTCAGCACCAAAATGCCGAGAATATCGTCGATCAAAGCGGCGGAAAGGATTACCATACCTACTTTAGTCTGCAACTTTCCTAATTCGCGAAGAACTTCTACCGTGATACCGACCGAAGTCGCCGTCATTATAACGCCGACGAAAAGCCAGGTGTGAATATCTGCGTCCGGCAAGAAAAGATAGCCGATAAGCGTTCCCGCGCCGAGCGGCAGAAGAACGCCCGCCATTGCGACCGCAAAGGATACGAACCCTACGTTTTTAAGTTCTTTTATCTTCGCCTCTAACCCTGCCGAGAACATTACGAAGATAACACCTACTTTGGAGAACGCCTCTAAGTACGCGTTGTCTTTTAAGGGGAACAGTTCCGTATCGAAAAAATTACCCCAGATCGCAGGCCCGATTAAAATGCCTGCGAGAATAAAACCGAAAACCTGCGGAAGCCCCAACCTCCGCGCTATAAGTCCGAAAAACTTTGTCGAAAACAAGATTACGGACAACTGGAACAAAAAATCAATGATGCTTACTTCCATGATGTGCCTTCTTTATTTTTTACCGCCTTTTTTCTTTTCCCTTTTAGAAAGTTCTTTTTTAGCGTCCGCTATGCGTTTTTCACGCTCCGCAACCGCTTTTTCGGAGTTCGCAGCCTTAAACTTTTCAAACTGCGGATCGTCTTTATGCTCTTCCACGTATTTTTCGTGGTCTTCGTATATTTTTCGCTTACTTTCGCTTAAACGTTCGAGATCCGCCCTGCCGAACGCCTCGGGCAATTCTTCGATCCTTAGATCGTCGTCCGTGATCGGTTTAATGGGGCGGGAAGCGTAAACGCTCGCGGTGGTCGGATCGATCTGCTTTTTGTAGAGTTTGACCGCTTCCGCGTCGGTTTCTTTTACCTTTCCGTAGATACCGCGGTTAGTGGCGTATCCGCGCTTTTTGTTGATGTGACTGTCGTATATCCACTGGCAGTAGTCCGTCCATATAAGGAGGAAAAACGAAAAACCGATGAGTACCGACGCGATAGTGCCTATCACCATAAGTATTCCGCCGAAGGGAATAAGCAAGAAAGGAATAATCCCCGCCGCGACAAAAATTATATTGAGCGGAATAAACGAGACCGTCATCACGACCGCGTTTTTAATAAGAGAACCGAACCCGACTTCGTAAGTAACCGTCATCGCGACCATATGCAGAGCGACGAGCGTGATAAACGCCATTACGGCATAGATAAACACCTTTCCTACGACGGTAAGCCAGGCGATATTCGGGTACGAGTTACCGACGATACCTAAAAGCGAACTCCCGATAGCCGATATGTAGAAAAAGAACGAGTAGATAAGACAGATCAAAACGATATGCTTAAAGTTGCGCTTTATCCCCAGCCAGAAGTCGTTCGCGATGAAAATCCCTTCCGTCCAGATCATATTGCGCGCGACGTACGCGCCGCCCGACAGACCTACGCCGAAAATGATAAACGCGAGCGGCAAAAAGAGAAAGACGAAAAGATTAGATCTGAACGCGATCTGCGACGAGAACCCTTCTACGCTCGACGGCGCAAGATAACCTATCCCAAGCGGCGAAGAGAACGGATAAGACGCGCCCATGCCCACTACCGAGAAGTTCCTCATTACGATAAGCGCGATTATGGGAAGCGCGAACGCAAAGACGATGATGTTTAAAAGCACGACTTTGCCGAAACGCCCTTTTACGATATCCCAAAAGAGTTCCCACCTGTTAGAAGGTAAGGTCGATCTTGCGTATCCTTCGGACTTTTCCTTTCCCATAAGGATCTTTTCCATAAATCTGACTTTTCTGTTCGCCATTTTTCACCTTTGTGCATTTTGTTTTCGCCTTAAAACGCGATTATCTTAAAATGCGCATAATTATTTATTATAATATACAACAAAAACTTATTTTACACAATTAAAATGCGACAAGTTCCCTAAAAAACTTTACATCGTCGCTTGTTTTTGGTATACTTATCGTATCAAATTATTATGGGGTATTGTATATGCAAAAGTTTAACGTTGCGGTTGTCGGCGCGACCGGCATGGTGGGCAATAAGTTCCTCGAAGTACTGACCGAAAGAAAACTTCCGGTCGAAAATTATTATCTCTTCGCTTCGGCAAAATCCGCCGGCAAGACGATCGACTTCATGGGGAAACCGCACACGGTCATCGAACTTAAGGAAGAAAACATTTTAGACAAGAAGATCGACATTGCTCTCTTCTCCGCAGGCGGAGACGTCAGCAAGGCTTTCGCACCCGTTTTTGCAAAACACGGCACGCTCGTTATCGATAACTCGAACGCGTGGAGAAGAGATCCTTCCGTTCCGCTCGTCGTTCCCGAGTGTAACGAAGAAGATATCAAGTGGCATAAGAATATTATAGCGAACCCGAACTGCTCGACTATACAGGCGGTCGTCGCGTTAAAGCCTTTACACGACAAGTTTAAAATAAAACGTATCATTTATTCCACCTATCAGGCGGTATCCGGCGCGGGCGTTAAGGGATTCAACGACTTAAAGGGCGGTATTTGCGGTGAAGCACCGCAGAAGTTCCCCTACCCTATCTTCGGCAACTGTCTTCCGCACATCGACGTCTTTTTAGACAACGGTTACACGAGAGAAGAAGACAAGATGATTTTTGAAACGAAAAAGATCTTTAACGACTGGGACTTAAAAGTTACTGCGACCTGTGTGCGCGTTCCCGTGTACTACGGGCACAGCGAATCCATAAACGTAGAGTTCGAAAAACCCTGTTCGGTCGAAGAAGTTACGGAAGTGCTTAAAAACGCAAGGGGCGTCGTCGTAGTCGACGATCCGAAAAATCTCGCCTACCCCATGCCTATCTACGCGGAAAATAAGGACGAAGTTTTCGTAGGAAGGATAAGAAAGGACGACACGGTGGAAAACGGTATCAACCTTTGGGTAGTCGCGGACAATATAAGAAAGGGCGCGGCGACGAACGCCGTTCAGATCGCGGAAGCGGCGATCAAACTCGGCGCGGTCAAAGATCAACTTAATAAATAATTTTGTAGGACTGAGTGTATGAATAAAACGATTTTTAAGGGTACGTGTACCGCAATGATCACCCCGTTTACAGAAGACGGGATCGATTTCGACGCGTTGGGAAGACAGATAGAATATCAGATCTCCAACGGTATCGACGCGCTTTGTATCCTCGGTACGACCGGCGAAGCGCCGACCATCACCGAACGCGAATACGACGACGTGGCGAAGTTTTCTTACGACAAGATAGAAGGCAGAGTCAAGTTTATTTTGGGTTCGGGTTCTAACTGCACCAAAAACGCGATAGAACGCAGCGTCTATGCGGAGAAAGTCGGTGCGGACGGTCTTTTGGTCGTTACCCCATACTACAATAAATGCACTCAGAAAGGACTCGTTAAATATTACAACGATATTTGCGACAGCGTAAATATCCCCGTTCTCTGCTACAACGTCCCCGCAAGGACGGGCGTTAATATTTTGCCCGAAACCATGGCTGAGATAGCGGAGAACAAGAACATAGGCGGAATAAAGGAAGCGTGCGGCAACATGGAGCAGATCTGCGAAACCGCAAGGCTTATCCGCGGAAAGACCGCGCTTTATTCGGGCGACGACAACTTGAATCTTGCGATGCTCTCCATCGGCTCTATGGGGCTGATTTCGGTCGCAAGTAACGTCGCGCCGAGAGAAGTAGCGGACGTTGCGAAATACTATTTTTCGGGCAGAAACGAACAGGCGGTCGCGCTTCAGGAAAGACTTCTACCGCTTATCGATCAGATGTTCACGGAAGTTAACCCCATCCCCGTAAAAAAGGCGATCGAACTCATCGGACTCGGCAAAGGGATCGTTAGAGCACCGCTTACCGAACTTGAAAAAGAGCACGAAGTTTCGTTGCGTAAAGTCCTTACCGACTTCGGTTTTACTTTGAAGGTGTAATATGATAAAACTACTCATCGTCGGAGCAAACGGGAAAATGGGGAAAAAGGTAAGAGAAACTCTTCCCTCTTTCCCGCTGGTTAAAGCGGTGTGCGGAGTGGACTTAAAAGAAGATCTCTCCTGCCCCGACTTCCCCGTATATTCCGATTTTTCAATGGTCAAGGAGTCGCCCGACGTTCTTATTGATTTTTCTTCGGTGAAAAATCTCGACAAGATCGTCGCGTATTCAGCGGAAAACAAGGTTAAGTGCGTTCTTTGCGCAACGGGGTATGAAAAAGCGGATAAGGACAAGGTTTTGTCGTTATCAAAAGAAACGGCGGTGTTCCGCTCCGCAAATATGTCGCTCGGCGTAAACGTGCTTTTAGAACTCGTTAAAAACGCGGTTAAATCGCTCGACGGGTTCGATATCGAGATAATCGAAAAACATCACAACGAGAAAAAGGACGCTCCGAGCGGTACTGCCGTTATGATAGCGGACGCGATCAAAACATTAAGGGACGGCGCGCACGAGGTTTACGGAAGAGAAGGTCTCGTCGGCGCAAGAGATAAAAACGAAATAGGTATCCACGCCGTACGCGGCGGAACTATCGTCGGCGAGCACGAAGTTATTTTTGCCGGCAACAACGAGATCGTTACATTAAAACACGAGGCGTTGGACAGAAAAATATTCGCGGTAGGCGCGCTTAAAGCGGCGGAATATATCGCCAAAAAGGAAACCGGACTTTACGATATGTCCGATATGATAAACGGAAGATAATGCTTGAAAACCTTAAAAACGTCTTAAACGAAATAAAAGACGGCAATAATTTAGGCGAAGAGATCACTCTCGTCGGGGCAACAAAGTTCGTACCCGTAGAGACGATAAACCTTGCGGGAAGGTCAGGGCTAAAAGTCGTTGCCGAAAACAAGGTGCAGGAGTTTCGGGAAAAAACGGACAAACTCTCCCCCGAACTTATTCAGCACTTTATAGGGCATCTGCAAACGAACAAGGCAAAGTACCTCGTCGGGAAAGTTGCACTCATACAGTCGGTAGATTCGCTCGACCTTTTAAGCGTCATATCCGAACTCGCGGGAAAAAGAGGGGTTACTCA
>CAMPBJ010000030.1 GCA_946637575.1 uncultured Clostridia bacterium
CCGCCGTAAGTATCTTAAAAGTAGAACCCGGTTCGTACACGTCGGACACGAGCCTGTTGCGCGCAAGCGCGTACAAAAGCCCCAGATCTTCGCGCGGAGGCGCGTTTAAGTCGAAGGACGGATAAACGCTCATCGCCCTTACGGCGCCGGATTTGGCGTCTAAAACGAGCATTTGACAGGACTTTGCCTTATGTATTTCGTACGCCTCTTTCATTGCGGTTTCGACCGACCTTTGCACGTCGTAGTCGACGGTGAGTTTTAAGTTAAGCCCGCTGATCGCGGGGGTGTAAGTCGCCTTTCCGCCGTTTACTTCTTTACCCACTATGTCGGTTTCATAGAGTATTTCGCCGTTTATCCCCGAAAGGTATTTGTCGTAATACAGTTCGAGTCCGGATTGTCCCTTTCCGTCCGCCGAAGTAAAGCCCAAAACCGAAGTTAAAAGTTCGCCGTATGGATATACCCTGTAATTGTCTCTCGAATAATAAATACCGTTTAAGCTGTAGGATAAAAGTTTATCTATTTGCTCCTTTTCGACCTGTTTTTTTATCGTGATCTCGCTCGAATTGGTTTTAGTCAGTCTGTCTTCGACGTATTCCCTGCCGATACTTAAAGACTCGGATAACGCGGAGATAAGTTTTTCCCTGTCCGAAACCGCGCTTTTTCTTACGAAAACGGTGTAAGTATCCTTGTTTCCCGCAAGTACGACGCCGTTTGTATCCGTTATCTTTCCGCGCTTTGCGACGACCGGGATCTCTCTCGTCCACTGGTCTATCGCTTTTTCTTGCAGTTCCTCGCCCCAGATCACCTGAACAAAAAATAATCTGCCCAAAACGAAGACAAACAAAAAGGTTACCGCGATGACGATCGCAAGTAACCTCTTTTGTAAAACCGTTATTGAATAATCTTTTAATCTGTCCGAACTCACGTTATAGTTTATTCGGAAGTCCGCGTTTTATTACCCGCGAACCATATGGAGTTCTTCTTCGGCAAGATTTATAACGTATTCGTCCGAACTTATGTTTTCGATGCGTTCGTAAAGTTCCGCCGCCTCCGCTTTTCTTTCCGAGAGAGTTTCAGCCTTTGCCGTCCTTAAACCGCTTAACACGGTTAAAACTCCGGTGTTGAGTATTATTAAAGCAAGCACGACAACGACGGCAACGGCGTACATAATGACCAAAGCCTTGCCCTTTCCGTTAAGTTTATACTTCGCGCCTTCTTTTTCGCGTTCCATGTCCTTAAACACGGTCTCTTTGCCGTCGTTTCCGAACTGCATCGTCGTCGAAGTAGGTCTGATGTCCTCGTCGCTCATCGAAACGACTTCGGGCGCTTCCGTTTTAAGTTCCGTTTCGACTTTTTCTTCGACGGGTTCGGCGGTCTCTATCTCGGATCTTCTGTCATAGTTTAAAAGTTTGTCGAGATTTGCCCTCATCGTCGCTCTTCTGTCTTCGACGTTTTCTTCGACCGTTGCCGATTCTAAAGCCACGGGGTCGCTTATTTCGGTCGTGCGTTCCAAAAGATCGACTCCGCCGCTTAACGCGTAAGCGTCGTCGTATTTTTCTCTTGACGAACGAATCGTTGTATACATAGCGCTCTCCTTGTTTATCTTTTTTATATCCGTTCCGCTATCCTGAGTTTTGCGGACGCGGATCTGCCGTTTTCTTCTAATTCTTTTTCGCTTGCGGTTATCGGATGCCTCGTGATTATCTCTACTTCTTTTTTCTTTCCGCAGACGCACACCGGTAAACTCTTGTCGCATATACAGTCGGTATTCAGGTCGCGGAAAGCGTTTTTAACTATCCTGTCCTCTAAAGAGTGGAAGGATATAACCGATATTCTTCCCCCGCTTTTTAAAGAACGCATCATATCGACTAACGTTTGATACAGTCCTTCGAGTTCGCCGTTGACTTCTATCCGAAGCGCCTGAAACGTTCTCTTCGACGGGTGTCCGTCGTGCTGGAACTTTACGGGAACGGCTTTTCTTATTATTTCGTTAAGTTCGCCGACTGTGTTTATCGGGTGGTTTTTCCTCGTTTCCACGATCGCTCTTGCGATCCTGTCCGCAAACCTTTCTTCCCCGTACTCCGAAAGAATACGTTTTATCTCTTTTTCGGGGTATTCGTTTAAGATCGTCCGCGCCGTAAGGGAACTTCCCCTGTCCATGCGCATATCGAGTTCTTTTTCTTCCGCAAGATACGAAAATCCGCGGTCTTTATCGTCTAACTGGAAACTCGAAACTCCAAGGTCTAAAATTATTCCGTCAAACGCGTCTATCCCTAAGTTGTTTTTTATCTCGTTAAAGTTTTTAAAGTTATCTTTTACTATAGTAAATCTGCCGTCGAACTTTTTAAGCCTGTCCTTTGCGCGCTCTATCGCGTAATCGTCAAGGTCGGTCGCAACGAGTTTTCCGTTCGGGGAACTCCTTTTTAAGATCTCGTAAGAGTGTCCTCCGCCGCCGAGCGTTCCGTCGAAGTATATTCCCCCGTTCTTTACGTTAAGTCCGTCAACGCTCTCTTTTAACAGTACGGAAACGTGTTTATACTCTTCCATCTTTTTTAAGAAGGTCGATAGCGTCCGCCAGATCTTCGAACGAAACGTCCTTAAAGTACTCTTTGTAAACTTCTTCGCTCCAGATCTCGATGTTCGTAGGTCCTTTGCAGACGACGACGTTTTTAACGATCTTCGCGTAGTTCCTTAAATTCTCGGGAAGAAGTATTCTCCCCTGGTTGTCCTCTTCCGCCTCCCACGAGTTGGAAAGAAGATATCTTGCCGCCTTTATCTGACTTTCTCTGAAACCGTTTAAGTTCGTCAGAAGTTTGCGGAGCTTGTCCATCTCTTCTTTCGTGTAAACGGAAAGACACCCGCCGACGCCCAAAGTGATAGTGTAGCCCGCGCCTAACTCTTCGCGGTACTTTGCCGGAATTCTCATCCTGTTTCTTGCGTCTAATTGATGATTGTAATTTTTGCCCGACAAGATACACTACCCCCTTTTTTTTACTATTGACAGTAGTATAATATCACCATTTTTGACCACTGTCAACCCATTTTTTTATTTTTTTTCATAAATTCGAAATTTTTTTAGAATATTTTTCATAAACTTTTCGGTTGTGTGTGGCGTAATCTCCGATAAATTTGACCGAAAATTGCTTGTTATTTCCTAATGATTTTGAGGCTTTTAAGAAACTTGCGACAGCCTTTGCGGTCGATCGTCCCCCGCTTAAACATTGCTTGGGGCAAAAGTGGTCGATAATTTCGGATTTTAGGAAAAGATAGTGTGTGCAACCCAAAATAACGGCGTCATAATACCCTTTTTCACGGTGAAAATCACCCTTGCTTTCGGCAAAGTGGGTTTTTAAATCTATTTTACTTTTATCGAAGACGTTGTTTTCTATATCCTTTGCAAGATACTTCATCGGGGCAAGATCCAAGCCCGTTATCCCCTCGTACTTTTTGCAAGTTCTTTCTGTCGCGATAAGGAGAGTTTTCCCCTTTACGTTAAAGACCGGCGGAAAAACGCCGAAAGTTTTTACACCTGTTTCGCTTTCGATCAAAGGCAAAAAGTCCGCGCTTAACGTGTTACAGGCGCAGACCAACGCTTTCGGGCGGTAGGATTTAAATAATTTGCAATTATCCGTGATTATTCTTTTAAGTATTTCGGTATCTTTACTGCCGTAAGGCGCGTTACCGTTGTCGCCGAAGTATATAAAGTGTTCCTTTTTCAGTAGTTTTGTAAGTTCGCTTAAAACCGTAAGACCGCCTATTCCGCTGTCAAAAACAAGTATACTTCCGTCTTTCATAGTAAATAAGTATGAAATCGGGGGTAAAATTATCTTAAAATAAGATAAAAAGTTATAAATGTAGTTGCATTTATCCTTTTTTTATGTTAAAATAAACGAAGTTAAAAGCATATTACGTTTTATAAGGAGTGCATAAGACTATGCCCAACATCAAATCAGCAAAGAAAAGAGTTTTAGTTAACGACAAAAAGGCGGAACTCAATAAGTCCGTTCGTTCCGCGGTAAAGACCGCTATGAAAAAGGTTGACGTTTTAGTTGCCGAAGGAAAATACGAAGAAGCGAAAGTCGCTCTCTCCGCCGCTTTTAAAGCGCTCGATTCCGCTGCGGGAAAGAACATAATTCACGACAACAACGCGGCTAACAAAAAGGCAAAACTTTCCAAAAAGGTAGCGGCTCTCGCCTCCGCGGAAAAAGCCGATGAAAAACCCGAAAAAGACGCCGAATAATTTAAGACTTAAAACTTTTTAAAAGTAAAAAACCACCGAACACTCGGTGGTTTTCTTTTTTTTATTTTTACACGAGAACTTTGGACAAAAAGTCTTTAAGCCTCGGATCTTTCGGGTTTCCGAAGAACTCTTTAGGTTCGTTCTCTTCCTTTATCTTTCCGTCGTCCACAAAAAGCACTCTCGAGGCGACTTCCTTTGCAAACCCTATCTCGTGCGTTACGACGACCATCGTCATACCGTCGTCCGCAAGTTCCTTCATTAAACCTAAAACTTCTCCGACCATTTCGGGATCGAGCGCGGACGTCGGCTCGTCGAAAAGCATTACGTCCGGTTCCATCATAAGCGAACGGATGATCGCGATACGCTGTTTCTGACCGCCGGATAAAGTTGACGGATAGACGTTCTCCTTGTCCTCTAAACCTATTCTTTTTAAGAGAGTCAGCGCCTTCTCTTCCGCCTCGGCTTTTGTCTTCAATTTTAACTGAACGGGCGCAAGCGTCATATTGCCCATCACCGTAAGATTGTTGAAAAGGTTAAAGTGTTGGAACACCATGCCTATTTTTTGTCGCGTTAAGTTTACGTTCTGGAAGTACTTTTTATAAAGAGTCTTTATCTCTTTTTTGTACTCCGCACCCTCACTGCGGCGAAGAAGATCGTGTTCTTTTATGTCCTTTATCACCGTCTTGTCCGCGTCTTCGTCCGTGATAACTGGATTTCTCGCTTTTAACTCTTCGTAAAGTTTTTTGTACGTTTTAGAAAGCCTTATTATATCGAAGTGCAAATAAGGATCTACGGGGGTTAAAAGTTTTCCTTCGAACCAAATCTCGCCGTAAGTCGGAGTTTCAAGCAGGTTCATACAGCGGAGAAGCGTGGATTTTCCGCTCCCCGAAGGTCCTAAAATAACGACCTTCTCCCCTTTCTTTATCTCTGTGGAAACGCCTTTTAACACCTCTAACTTACCGAAAGTTTTATAGAGACCTTTGACCGCTATAAGACGGTCTTTATCTTTATTCTTTATTATTTCAGTTCCATTACTCATTTATTATCACCCGCACTTAACTTTTTCTCGATACGTTTTTGCAGAAATTGCAAGAATAATACCACTATAAGATAAATAACTGCAATGATAATAAGCGGCATATACAATTTAGCACTCTGCGTAGTTATGTATTTTTGTATCTTCATTAAATCTATTATACCGACATAACCGGCAACAGACGTTTCTTTTACCAAAGTAATAAATTCGTTGAACATTGTCGGAATTGCAATTTTGAGTGCCTGTGGCAACACTATTCTGAAAAATGTATGAGTCCACGAGAGACCTAAACTCCTGCCCGCTTCCATCTGCCCCTTATCAACGGACATTATTCCGCCACGAAGGATCTCCGACATATACGCACCGGAATTGATGCCGAAAACCAGAGCGGCAACCCAAACGCCGGCAGTATCTTTGATAGCAAAGACCGAAGTAGACTTTAACGACACAAAAACTACGAAATACCCTATAAACAACTGTAAAACAACAGGCGTTCCGCGAATTATGGTAACGTATAAACGACCTATCGTATCGGCTATTCGGATCAAAACATTATTTTTAGGAGCAATTCTTACGCAGGTTATAACAATACCGATCAAAAGCCCTATAATACACGCCAATAATGATATGATAATAGTATTGCGTAATCCCTTTAAGTACATCATATAATAATCGTACTTAATAAAGCAATCATAAAAATCTGTCCAAATACTACTGAAAAAATTTCCCATTTTTAACCCCATAAAGGAGCCACAAGTGTCTTGCGGCTCCTTTAATACGTTTTACTTATTCTTACTCTTCAGGCGCGATGACCTCAAATTGTTCATACCACTTATCGATTTGGGTTTTGCCGCTGGAGTCTTTTACAAGAAGTTCGGCAATCGCAGCGTTTACCTTGGCAATAAGAGCGGTATTCCCTTTCTTCGCGACCACACCGTAAGATTCCGCGTCAACGTCTTCGATAGTCGCGTATGCTATCGTGTTATCGTTAGCGGTCAACTGTTTAGCCACCTGCGAATCTATAATGAGATACTTAGAACCGTTAGCACTCTTTATTTCGTCAAGAGCGGTAAATACGCTATCATAATCCGCCTTGCCCGCGATAGCCCAGTCGGTTTCGTTTTCGGAAACGGTCAACTGACTCGTCGTACCGGTTTGATATACAAGAGTTTTACCGGCAAAGTTGGACTTTGCGAATACGCCGTCTACTAACGTCGGGTTAGAAGATTTAAGATATACTACGGTCTGAAACGCACCGCCAAAATAGAATTCGGAGTATTCAATTGCCTCAGCACGTTCGGCAGTCCAGGAAATACCCGCGATACCGAGCGCGTTGTCTTCGGAAATACCCGCGACGATCGAGTCAAAACTTCCGTCGATGACCTGAAGATCGTAGTTATACTTGTTAGCGATGTATTTTGCTATCTCTATATCAACACCAACGACTTCGGTCGAACCGGGCTGAGTAAATTCAAAGGGCGGGAAACCTGCTTCGGTATACACAATTAGTTTTTCCTTTGTAGTTCCCGATCCGCCATCGTCTGTCTTACTTGCGCAAGCGACAAGCCCTATGCACGCCATAGCCGCAAGAAGTGCGGTCAACATAATTGCCAAAACCTTTTTCATTTTTATCTCTCCTTTTTCGTCCGCAGTTTTATTTTTTGTCGCGAACCTTGATTACATTTGCAATTATAATACGGCTTTATTATATTGTCAAACGATTTTTGCATAATTTTTTAATTTTTTCATATTTTTTTTATTTTTTTGCTATTTTTTGAATATTTTTATGAATATTTTTGATTTTATATAAAAATTGTAAAGAAAAAGGGGCTGTTAGCCCCCGTTCTGTTATAATATCAGGTTTTATGCAGAAGTATACATTATATATATTGAATCAGTTAAGCGAAACGTCTTTGAGTTTTTCGTACTTTTTCACGGCAACGGCGCGGATCTCGTCCATATTTTCGTTTAAGGCGAACGCCTCGTCGCTTATTTCCTTTGCTAAAAAGATCGCGCTCGTATCGTAATTTAAGTCGCCGAGGTCGCTGATAAACTTCCCGCTTTGGCGACTGCCCATAAAGTCGCCCGAACCTCGCATTTTATAGTCGGACTCGGAGATTTTGAAACCGTCGTCGCTCTCCTCCATGATTTTAAGGCGTTCGTTTTCTATCCCCTTTTCGTTCGAGAGTAAAAAACAGTAACTTTTTATATCCGATCTTCCCACTCTTCCGCGGAGTTGGTGAAGGGTTGAGAGTCCGAACCGTTCGGCGTTATATATCACCATGACCGACGCTTGCGGAACGTCCACGCCGACTTCTATTACGGTGGTGGAAACAAGTATCTTTATTTTTCCGTCCTTAAAGTCTGTCATCACGGCGTTTTTATCTTTATCTTTCATCTTACCGTGCAAAAGACCTACGGGGATCGGCGACAAACGATCTTTTATTTCGTTAAAAAGTTCGGTCGCGGATATAACTGAGCCCTCTTCGTCGCCTTCAATTAAAGGGGTAACAAAGTAAGCCTGTCTTCCCTCGCCAACCTCGCGCTTTATAAAGGCAAGCATATCGTTATACTTTTCTTTAGGCACGATATTCGTCTGTATTTTCCTGCGGTTTTTGGGTTTTTCCTTTATCGTCGTAATATCAAGGTCGCCGTAGAATATCAAAGACAGAGTTCTCGGTATCGGCGTCGCGCTCATAACGAGAAGGTCGGGCGCAAGTCCTTTATTTAAGATCGCGCTTCTCTGTGCGACGCCAAAACGTTGCTGTTCGTCGCAAATACAAAGGGAAAGCGCCTTAAACTCCACGTCTTCTTCTAAAAGCGCGTGAGTTCCGACGAGAATATTATATATCCCGAGTCTTGCGGACTCCTTTACTTCGCGCTTTTCTTTTGCGGTCATAGAGCCCACCAAAAGTCCGACGTTGTAATCTTTAAATATATTCTTTAACACCGCATAATTCTGTCTTGCAAGCACTTCGGTCGGGGCGAGCATTACCGCCTGATATCCGCTCTTTACCGCGATAAAGATCGCGCAGTTAGACACCGCCGTTTTCCCGCTGCCCACGTCGCCCTGTAAGAGCCTGTTCATAACTTTTTCGCCCTTTAAGTCCGCATAGATCTCGGATACGGCGTTCTTCTGACCGTCCGTAAACTCGAAGGGAAACCTGTCGACGATAAACTTTAAGAGTTCCTTCTCGTCGCAGTCGTAACGGTTGAATCTCTTCTGTTCTTTTCCGCCTTTTATAAACTTAAAAGCGGAAATAAGCGCGAAATACTCCTCGACCGCGATCCGCTCGGACGATTTTTCGACGTCTTTCATATCGTCCGGATTATGCACCTTTTTGTACGCGTCGTAAAGATCTGAAAGGTTATGTTTTTCCTGTAAATCCTTGGGGATTATGCTCTTCGGTTTTTCTAAATCGACCGAAAGCCTTACCGCGTCGCGCACGACTTTCTGCGTTAAACTCCCCTTTATGCGGTACTGCGGAACGATGCCTTTGAGCCTTACCGCCTTTTCCACGTTTTCGAACGACGGATTTATAAGTTTAACGCCGTCGCCTTCTTTATTGACTCTGCCGTAAAAAAGATACTCTTCGCCTATTTTGAGTTTTTGTACAACG
>CAMPBJ010000031.1 GCA_946637575.1 uncultured Clostridia bacterium
GTCGCCCTTCGCCATTATCTGCGCGCTCATACCCGCCGCTCTTGCGATCTGACCGCCTTTACCGGGTTGCATTTCGATGTTGTGCACCATAGTACCTACGGGGATATCTTTAAGTTTAAGCGCGTTGCCGACCTTGATGTCCGCATTTTCGCCGGAAACGATAACGTCGCCGACTTTAAGACCTACGGGAGCAAGGATATATGTCTTCGCACCGTCTGCGTAATATAAAAGTGCAATGTTCGCGCTGCGGTTGGGATCGTATTCGATCGCCTTTACGGTTGCGGGTACGCCGTCTTTCGCTCTTTTGAAGTCGATGATACGGTATTTTCTTCTGTTTCCGCCACCGATATGACGAACGGTGATCTTACCCTGGGAGTTTCTTCCGCCGGATTTTCTCTGATCTTCGAGCAAAGATTTTTCAGGCGTTTTCTTGGTGATTTCGTCGTAAGCCGAAACGGTCATGAAACGGCGAGCGGACGAAGTCGGTTTATATCTTTTAATAGCCATCTTTTAATCCTCCGAAAAATTAAGAGAGCGAATCGAAGAATTCTATCGATTTACTGTCTTTCTTGAGTTGAACGGCAGCCTTTTTATAATCGGAAGTGTAACCTTCGTATTTACCCTGTCTTTTCAACTTTCCGCCTACGATTGCGGTATTGACCTTTTCGACTTTAACGCCGAAAATCTCTTCTATCGCAAGTTTGATCTGTGTCTTGTTCGCGTTTTTTGCGACTATGAAGTAATACTTCTTGTCCTTTATACCCGCGTAACTCTTTTCGGAGAGAAGCGGTTTCAATATAATATCGTGCGCAGTCATTATTCTCCGTAGACCTCCGTAATTTTTTCTACAGCCTTTTTGGAAATAACGATCTTAGCGTTTCTCACTACGTCGTAGGTGTTGATTTGCGCTACGTTTATGGGAGTGATCTCCTTAATGTTGGAAACTGCTCTCAAAACGTTTTCGTCCTGATCGTCCATAACGAGAAGAACGGTCTTCTCTAAATTGAACGCTTTAAGGAACGCCGTCATTTCCTTCGTTTTGGGTTCCGCAACTTTTATCTCGTCGATAAATAAGATTTCATCGTCTCTGACCTTTTGGGAAAGTGCCGAGAAAAGCGCGACTTCCTTTGCCTTTCTATTCATCTTCTTGGAGAAGTCTCTGGACTTCGGTGCGAAAACCACGCCGCCTTTCGTCCACTGCGGGCTTCTGATAGAACCTTGTCTTGCTCTACCGGTACCCTTCTGTCTCCACGGCTTAGCACCGCCCCCGCGAACTTCGCTGCGGGTAAGAGTGCTCTTCGTACCCTGTCTTTCGTTGCAGAGTCTGGTTACCACAGCCTGATGTATAACGGGCTCGTTGTACTCTGCACCAAACAAAACGTCGGGAAGAACGATAGTGCCTACTTCTTTTGCTTTCATATCGTATAATTTAACACTTGGCATGATACTTCTCCTTACGCTTTAACGCTGTTGCGTATCGTTACGATACCTTTTACGGGACCGGGAACTGCGCCTTTAAGCAGTATCACGTTCCTTTCCTTATCGACTTTAACGACTTCGAGATTCAAAACGGTTACGTTCTCGTGTCCGTACTGACCGGGCATTTTCTTGCCCTTAAATACTCTCGACGGAGAACTGTTCGCACCCATAGAACCGACTTCTCTGTGTACGGGGCCGACACCGTGAGTCTCTTTAAGTCTTCTGTTGTTCCATCTCTTGATAACGCCGGTAAATCCGTGACCTTTGGAAACGCCGGACACGTCGACCTTATCGCCTGCGGCAAATTCTTCGCAAGAAAGAACGTCGCCGACCTTCATTTCTTCCGCTTTCTCGAATCTGAATTCTTTCAAAACCTTCTGAGCGGGAACGCCGGTCTTTTTGAATAAGCCCGCCTCGGGTTTGTTCAAAAGTTTTTCTTCGGTTGCACCGAAACCTAACTTAACTGCGGAATAACCGTCTCTTTCCAAAGTCTTTACCTGAACGATGGGACAGGGACCCGCTTCGATAACGGTAACGGGGATCACCTTTCCGTCGGGAGTAAAGACCTGAGTCATCCCGAGTTTTCTGCCTATTATGGCTTTTTCAATGATTGCTTTATTCATAGATAAAGTTCACCTCCAAATAATATATAATGTTTAATTGTTTTCTGTCTGTTATAACTTGATCTTAATGTCAACGCCTGCGGGAAGTTGTATGCTGTCCAAAAGTTTTACGTTCGGCGAGTAGATGTCGATAAGTCTTTTATGAGTCCTGATCTCGAACTGTTCTCTCGAATCTTTGTACTTGTGGGGCGAACGAAGGATCGTAACTATTTCCTTTTCGGTGGGAAGCGGAATAGGTCCGCTGATCTTTGCACCGGATTTAGTCATTGTTTCGACTATTCTCTTCGCTGCCGTGTCGAGCATTTCGCTGTCATAAGACATAAGTTTGATTCTGATTTTCTGTCCTGCCATTTTTCTTCTCCTTTTCCTAACTTTTAAGAATAATGTAAACTTTGCCGTGTGTGTCGCGAACCGATAAATAAAAAAATCATCCGCCGATACTTAAATTTTTAAGTCGCTGCGAATGACTACCAATCCCAACAAAAGTTAGTCGCAAGGGTCTCGCCCTCACACTTGTCAACGGAAATTATCTGTCGTTTTACTGACGATTTTCAGTAACTTCCCGTATCAACCCATTCTGCACAGCCTAATAACTATACCAAATTATTGAGGCTGTGTCAAACGTTTTTATGGGATTTTATAAAAAATATTTAGTTTTCGGTATATTTTAAGAGATTTTTTATTACGCTATCTCTTTTTTAACGATCGTAGGCTTAGAAAAGCCCAAAACGACGTTTTTATCTACGATTATCTTCTGAATATCTTTACTTGACGGAATATCGTACATAGTGTCGATCATAATATTTTCCAAAATCGTACGAAGTCCCCTCGCTCCCGTCTTTAATTCGATAGCGCGCTTTGCTACCGCAGAAACCGCGTCGTCGGTGATTTCAAGTTCAACGTTATCTAAACCGATAAGTTTTTTATACTGTTTAACGAGCGCGTTTTTAGGCTCGGTCATAATGCTGACGAGCGCTTTTTCATCCAACGGATTTAACCCCACGGTAATCGGAATTCTTCCGACGAATTCGGGAATAAGACCGTACTTTATAAGATCCTGCGGAGTTACTTCCTTTATAGCGTCGAAGTTCGTTTCCTGTTTTTTAGGAAGATTCCCGCCGAAGCCTAAGGATGCTTTTTCCTTTCTCTTTTCGATTATTTTATCAAGTCCCACGAACGCACCGCCACAAATAAACAGTATATTAGTCGTGTCTATACGGATATACTCCTGTTGCGGATGTTTCCTTCCGCCTTGCGGAGGAACGTTTGCGACCGTGCTTTCGATTATCTTTAAAAGCGCTTGCTGAACGCCTTCGCCCGAAACGTCGCGCGTTATGGAAACGTTCTCGGATTTTCTTGCGATCTTGTCTATCTCGTCGATATAAACTATACCCTTCTGCGCGCGTTCGATATCGTAGTCCGCGCTTTGTATGAGTTTAAGAAGAATATTTTCAACGTCTTCCCCGACGTAACCCGCTTCGGTAAGCGTGGTAGCGTCCGCGACGGCGAAAGGCACGTCTAAAATATTCGCAAGCGTTCTCGCAAGCAAAGTTTTCCCGCAGCCGGTAGGACCTAATAAGAGAATATTGCTCTTATCGAGTTCCACGCCGTCGTCGTCCTTTTTCGCGCCTATACGTTTATAGTGGTTGTAAACCGCAACCGAAAGGACTTTTTTAGCGTCGTCCTGACCTATTATATACTCGTCGAGTTTTGCCTTGATCTGCGCGGGCGTTAAAAGGGCGAAAGCGCTTTTTTCAGCCTTCTCGTTATCCTTTTTTATTACTTCCCTACAGATCTCGACGCACTCGTCGCATATAAATATTCCGTTAGGACCTGCAATAAGTCGCTTAACGAGTTCCTTCGGTTTACCGCAAAAGGAACATACTTGTTGTTCGTTGTCGTTATTCTTCATAAATCTCCGATAATATTAGTCGCGTTTAACAAAAATTCTGTCGATAAGCCCGTATTCGAGCGCCTCTTCAGCGGAAAGATAATTGTCTCTGTCGGTATCTTTTTCCACTTCTTCGTACGGCTTACCGCTGTTTAATGCAAGAATAGAATTCAAGCGGTGTTTGGTCTTTATAATATGATCCGCCTGGATCTTGATGTCGCTTGCCTGACCTTGCGCGCCGCCGAGCGGTTGATGTATCATGATCTCGCTGTTCGGAAGAGCGTAACGCTTACCCTTTGCTCCGCTGGATAAAAGGAACGCGCCCATGGAAGCCGCTAAACCTATACAAATGGTACTCACGTCGCATTTAATATAGTTCATGGTGTCGTATATCGCCATACCCGCGGTAACGCTCCCGCCGGGGCTGTTGATATAAAGGTTGATATCCTTATTCGGATCGACGGACTCTAAATAGATAAGTTGCGCGACAACGCTGTCCGCAACAGCGTCGTTTATTTCGCCGGTTAAGAAGATGATCCTCTCCTCTAACAGTCTTGAATAAATATCGTAACTTCTTTCGCCCTTACCCGTGTTTTCGATTACGTAAGGCACTACGGTATCTTTGATCTTCATTTTTCACCAAACCTTATTCGATAACTGCGCCCGACATTAAAAGGTCGAACAGTTTCTTGATTATAATATCGTTTTTAATATAGTCGAGTTGACGGGGATTCTGGTTCTTCTTAATTTCCGGAACTTTCTTGCCCTGTGCTTTTGCCATTTCCTCTAATCTCGCGTCCACTTCCGCGTCGGTCGCCTCGATTTTTTCCGCCTCGATTATAGCGTCGATGGTCAGTTGTTGTTTTACGATGTTTTCAGCCTGATCCTTAAAGCCCTTTCTGTAATCTTCCATAGACTGGTTGGTGTACTTTAAGTAATCTTCCAAACGAAGTCCCTGATAAGAGAGTCTGTATTCCATTTCCTGAACCATATGGTCGATCTGATTTTCGATCATCGCGTCCGGAATTTCGATTTCGGTATTTTCGGTGATCTTATTCACGACTTCGTTTTCCATCTCCCTTTCGGCACGTTCGGTGTTCTGCTTTTTAAGTCTTTCCTTAACTTCCTTTTTGTAGGCTGCAAGACTTTCCGCGCCGACGGCGTCCTTAATGAACTCGTCGGTAAGTTCGGGAAGTTCTTTTACCTTTATTTCGTGGAGTTTAATATGGAATACGGAGTCTTTTCCTTTTAAGTTTTCGGCGTGATAGTCGTCGGGGAATTTAACGTTTATATCCCTTTCTTCGCCTATCTTCATGCCGATAAGCTGTTCTTCAAAGCCGGGAATAAAGGTTTTGCTACCGATAACGAGCGTCTGTTTTTCAGCCGTGCCGCCGTCGAACTTAACGCCGTCAACAGAACCGGAATAGTCGATTATCGTGGTGTCGCCGTCTTTAACTTCCCTGTCGGTAACGTCAACGAGTCTGGAATTCCTTTCCTGCAAGCGCGTAAGTTCCGCCTTTACGTCCGCTTCTTTAACATTATACTCAACTTTTTTGATCTTTATACCCTTGTATTCTCCGAGTTTTACGTCGGGTTTGACGGGAACTATCGCGATAAGAGAAAGACCGTCGTCGCTGATACTCTTAATATCGATATCGGGGTTAGCGATCGCGTAGATGGAAGTTTCCTTTTCCAAAACTTCGGAGTAGTATTTCGGGAAAGCGTAGTTTATCGCCTCTTCATAGAATACTCCCTTTCCGTAAGTGCTTTCCAAAAGGTGTTTTGGAACTTTGCCCTTTCTGAATCCGGGAAGAGAATATCTACCCTTATTCTTCTCGTAAGCGGCGTTTATCGCCTCGTTCCACTCGTTCTTGTCTAAATCGATCGTTACCTTTACCGTGCTTTTTTCGCCTTTTTCAAACGTGTACTTCATATTTGACTCCTGTCCTATTATTTCAATAACGCATTATATCACAACGGACGTTAAACCGCAACTGTTTTGCGTCGCATAGTTGCGTTATTTATCGTTATATATTTTAAAATATCCGTATTTTACTGTTTCTTTACCGCAAATTCCGCGTGTTGTTTGGGTTCGACCGTAACCGACTTAAAGTCCGTATACGTAACGAATCCCGGGTGAGATTTCGGCGGTTTTTTAACGTTTCGCCTTTCGGTGTAAACGACTTCACACTTTCCGCCGTCTCTCGCCTTACTGTAATACGCGCACAGTTCTGCGGCAAAAATTATCGCCTTTTCGTCGACAACACCTTTTTTACTCTCGACTATAACGTGCGACGAGTGATAGTCTTTAACGTGTACCCAAATATCGTTTTCTTTCGCGGTAAAAGTTACCCTGTCGTTTTCGGTGTTGTTTCTGCCTATCCTTACCGTATAACCCAAGTAATAATACGTCCTTCCGAACTCTACGCTTCCGCTCTTCTTCCTTTTAACTTCGCTTGCTATCAGTCCTTCTGATATAAGTTCTTCCTTTATAAGTTCAAGATCCGAATAATCGACTGCGACCGAGATTTCTTCGGACACGCTTTCGTAATAAGAAAGTTCCTTTTCCGCGGAAACAATTTGCGGAGCGATCATCGAAAGAGTGCGCTTTTGCTTGTTATATTTTTTATAGTACGCTTGCGCGTTATCCGACGGAGAAAGCGTCGTATCGAGCGGTATCGTAACTTCGGTTCCGTCGTAGTAGTTTACGCAAGTAACGCTCTCGTCCCCGCGCTTTATCCTGTAAATATTCGAGACGATAAGTTCGCCTTTTACTCGATTTTCTTCATATGACTCCGCGTCTTTTGATCTTGCCTTTAAGCCTGAAAGTTTCTTCTTTTCTTTTTTTATCGCGGAACGAACGGTGGAAAGGAGTTTTTCCCTTAACCTTTCGGTTCTTTTCTTAACTTCCTTTTCTTCGGCATAACACTCTTCCGCAGACAGCAAGTCAGAAAAATACTCCCTTTCGCCTTCCTCATCGTAGTCAAAAACAAAATAATCTTTGACCTGCCCGTTTTCTCTTAAAACGTAAGCGTGCGTTTGCCTTTCGTAAATAAAACGGTTAAGGTGATCAAAAAATTCCCTACCGCCGCTGCCGCTAAACGTTGACAGTATCGCTTTTGCGGTTACCGTCGCAAGACCGGACACCTTATTTGAGAGTACGGTCGCGTCTATATTCTCCGTCGTATCGTAAAAGTCGATAAGTTTTTCGTCGTTCGGCAAAAGTTTGTCGTTATTCGGCGGCAATTCGTACTTTCTGCCCACAAAAAGCGGGCGAACGCCGTTGTCAAACGAAAACCCGCGGTTAGAACCCAGAATCTTTCCGTCCGAAGTTAAAATGGCGTTGCTGTACCTTCCCATAAGTTCCGCGTACAGCGTAACCGTTTTAGCGTCCGTAAGTTCACCCCTCGTCTCAAAATCGAGTCTGACTATCCTATCGAATCCGACGAGAGAGATGTTTTTAACGACGGATGACAAAAGGTGTTTTCGGAGCAACATGCAAAAGTTCGGCGCGGACTCGGGCGCGGTTTCGGACTTTGTCAACCCGATCCTCGCACCGTCAGGTCTGACCGATATAAGAAGTTTTTCGGTTCGTGCGCCGGTAAATACGGTAAAAACGATAGTATCCGCGTCGGGCTGAACGATTCTGTTTACCGTTCCTCCCGAAAACTTATCGTTTAATTCTCCGCATATCCTGTTTAACGTAAACGCGTCCTGTGGCATAACTACTCCGTCTTAAAACTCTTTCCGTCAAGGTAAAAAAGCGGACTGTCCGATGGAAAGTGAAAGACAAGTTCGCTTGCGCAAAGTCTTTGGTGTTTCGCACCGACCCGCTTATTGAATTCGTAATCCCCGTACTTTCCGTCCCCTACGATAGGATGCCCGAGAAAGGCAAGGTGCGCGCGGATCTGATGCGTCTTCCCCGTGTAAAGAGTAACCCTTAAAACCGAAGTGTCGCCCTTTTCTTCTATGACCTTATAGCCCGTTTTTATAGGTACGGCGTCTTTCCTTTTCTCAGAATAAATCTTTACCGTGGACTCGTCCGCGTTCTTAATAAGGTACGCGAACAAAACGTCCTCTTTTTTCGGCATTTTCCCAACCACTTCCGCGGTGTAGTACTTTTCAAAAGTTCTATTTTTAAACCCCTGTAAAAGCGCGTTCTCGGATATATCGGTAAGAGCGAACGCCAAAAGCCCGGAAGTGTTCCTGTCTAACCTATGGATAAAACGAGCGTTAGGGTAAACCGTTTTTACGTCAGAAAATACGGTTTCGGAAGTAAAACCGCTTTTTTTATTCACTATAAGGATATTTTCGTCAGAATAGACGACGGAATAACTCTGCGCGGCTTTTTTTTCGTAGTATAACTCCACTTTATCGCCGGCTAAAAGCAAAACGTCTTCTTTAACGCGCTTGCCGTTCACCTTTACGTCGCTTTTGCGGAGAAGAGAAAAGAGCGCGGAATACGACACGCCGTAGTCGGATCTTGACACGGCGCGCGAAAGCTTTTGCTGTTTTTCGGAAATAAAGGTTATCATATTTATAAGATAAGAAAGGGTTTCGGAAAACCGAAACCCTTCAAGTTTTTTTTACTCTTTATTTTTCTTTGCAGGTTTTTCCTTGCCTTCCGCCGTACTCTCTTTGGGTTTTACGAAGAGAAGAACGACGATCCCGATTAAACAGAGCGAACCGACGCTTAAGAATACGATCGCCCAAACGTTACGCGCCGGCAACGGTTCGGAAGGATCGACCGACGCTTTCGCCGCGTCTACCGCGATCACCTGATACGCGCTTTCGGATCTCGTGCTTACGTTCGACGTTACCGTGCAAACGATCATGTACGCGCCTTCTTTGTCCGGG
>CAMPBJ010000032.1 GCA_946637575.1 uncultured Clostridia bacterium
GGCGGAACTCCCGCTTTTTTTCGGGGTTTATAGTTTTCATCGAGCTTAAACAGTTCCGGGTGCGCCCAAACGTCCGCCGAATCTTCCGCAACGTAAAGCGGAAGGTCGCCGATTATAGATATGCCGTTTTCGTTGGCATACTTCTTTACGGCAAGCCACTCGCTTTCCGCCTTAAAATACAGGAACAAACGGAAGTAATACTCTTCTTCGTTCTCTTTTTTAAAAGTATCTATCGCCTTTTTATCTCTTTTTAAGTACTCTTTTCCCCAAAGGGTAAAACTCTTTCCGCCGTACTTTTCTTTTAAGGCGGTAAAAAGCGCGTATTCTTCACCCCGTCCGCTCTTAACAAACGCTTTAAACTCTTTGCTTTCCCTATCGAACTTAGAGAACGCCTTCCTTAAAAGCGGAGTTCTTATAGACCTGATATACCTGTAATCGACGTATTTTGAGTCGCTTTCCGAAAATGTGAGGTCGCTTTTATCGATAAGCCCTTCTTTATAAAGGTTTTCGGGGCTTATATAGAGCGGCTCGAAAGAGGCGGACGACACCGAAGAATACGGGGAGTTTGAAAAGCCCGTTTCTACGAGCGGCAATATCTGCCACGCCTTCTGTCCGGCAGCTTTTAAAAAATCTATGAACTTAAAGCAGTCTTCTCCGAAGTCGCCTATCCCGTACTTATTCGGAAGCGAGAACACGGGCATAAGTATCCCGCTTATTCTGGTTTTTGTTTCTTGCATCTTAAAATCTCTTATCCCGTCTTTATAATTTCGGGCGGAACAAGTCCGCCCGTCTAAACTACATCTTTATATATTCTTCCCTTTCCGCGCCGACGGATACGTAAGTAATCTTCGCGCCGACGAGCCTTTCGATCTCTTCTAAATACGCTCGCGCGTTTTTCGGAAGGTCTTCGGCTTTTTTGCACTTCGATATGTCCGTTTTCCAGCCTTTGACCGTTTTAAAAAGCGGCTTGCAAAGGTCTAAAACTTCGGGCGTCGGGAAGTCTTCTATCACCTTTCCGTCGAGTTCGTACGCGTAGCATATCTCGATCTCTTCGTATCTGCTTAAAACGTCGAGTTTAGTAAGCGCGATCTCGTCCGCACCCTGAATCCTTATACCGTATCTGCTTGCGACCGCGTCGAACGGTCCGACTCTTCTCGGTCTTCCCGTAGCCGCGCCGTACTCGCCGCCCGCGTCCCTTAATTCTTTCGCCTTTTCGCCGAAGTATTCGCATACGAACGGACCTTCGCCGACGCACGAGGAGTACGCCTTCATGATACCTATAGATAAATCGAGTTTAAGGTTCGGCACGCCCGCGCCTATGGGAGCGTAAGCCGCAATCGAATTTGAAGAACTCGTGTACGGATAAATGCCGAAGTCCACGTCGCGAAGCGCGCCGAGTTGAGCCTCGAACATTATCTTCTTGCCTTCCTTTTGGGCGTTATTTAAATACAGCCCCGTGTCGCAGATAAAAGGCGTGATCTTTTCGCCGTAGGTTTTAAGATAATCTTTGACTTCTTCCAACGTAATCTCTTCCGCGCCGTAGACCTTGCCTAAAAACAGGTTTTTAAACTCAACTATGCCGGCAAGCCTTTCTTCTATTATGTCAAGGTGCAAAAGATCGCCCATACGTATCGCCTTTTTAGCGTACTTATCCGAGTACACCGGCGATATTCCGCGACGGGTAGAACCGTACTTTTTGCCGGCAAGCCTGTCTTCTTCCAGACAGTCCTGCAAAACGTGGTACGGCATACAGATAACCGCGCGGTCGCTTATCTTTAAGTTTTCGGGCGTGATGACGATCCCCGCGTTGCGCAGTCTTTCGATCTCGCCGACAAGGTGTTTTAAGTCGACTACCATGCCGTTACCCATTACGTTGACTACCTTTTCGCGAAGTATTCCGCTGGGAAGAAGGTTTAGTATAAACTTTCCTTTTTCGTTGACTACGGTATGCCCTGCGTTGTTTCCGCCCTGATACCTTACCACAACGTCGTAATCCGAGGAAAGAAGATCTACCATTCTGCCTTTCCCTTCGTCGCCCCAATTTATTCCGGATATCGCTGTAAGCATCTTTTTCTCCTTAAGATAATTATATTACATAAAAATTATCTTATAAATGCACGCTTTTGTCAACGTCTTAATGATAAGAAAAAGTTATACCCCGAGTTATACCGTAAATCCGCCGTCCACGGTGATCGTTTCCCCCGTGATAAACGACGCGGAATCGGAGACGATAAATGATATTAAAGAGGCGATCTCTTCCGGTTTCCCTATTCTTTTTAAGGGTGTTCTTTCAATTATTTCGTCCATTTCGGGTTTTGAAAACGCGGAGTTCATCTTGGTGTCGATTACCCCGGGACAGACGCAATTTACCCTTATTCCGCTTTCCGCAACTTCTTTTGCAAGCGCTTTCGTTAGCCCTATTAGCGCGGCTTTCGACGCGGAATACGCCGTTTCCATACTCGCGCCGACCTTTCCCCAAATTGAAGAAACGTTGACGATATTTCCGCTCTTTCGCTCTATCATTTTGGGAAGTACCGCTTTCGTAAGAATAAACGCCGAACGAACGTTAACTGCGAACACTTTGTCCCACTCGTCCGTTTCCGTATCGGTCAGAAGTTTATATAAGTCGATACCCGCGTTATTTACGAGAACGTCGATATGCTTAAAGGACGAAAATACTTTTTCTAACGCGAACATTATCTCCTTTTCGCTCGTAAGATCCGCTTTTAAGGAGATAAGCCTGCATTTTTCCTCTTCCGTAGGCAAATTGTCTTTAAGGTCGTCCAAAGCGCTCCCGTTCTTATTGTAAAGCGCGACGACGAAGTATCCGTCCTTAATAAAACGCTCGACGATCTTTATTCCGATCCCCCCGCTTGCGCCCGAAACGATTGCAGTTTTCATTTCGACTCCTAAAAATATGACCGCAAAGTCGTTTTGCGGTCAAGTGGTTTTTTTATTTGTTTAATTAGCCTTTAACACGTTCCATGTACTCGCCCGTTCTCGTGTCGATACGGATGAGTTCGCCTTCGTTTACGAACATAGGAACTTGAATCTTCGCGCCGGTCTCTAAAACGGCGTCTTTCATCGCGTTGGTCGCGGTGTTGCCCTTAACCGAAGGATCCGCTTCGGTTACCCTTAAAGTAACGAAGTTGTCGCACTCTACGGAGAACGCAGAGCCCTTGTAGAACTTAACTACGACGTGGTCGTTTTCTTTGATGTATTTTAACGCGTCTTCCACCTGATCGTGATCTAAGGGGGTTAAGTTGAACTCGTCGTCCATAAAGTAATAAAGTTCGCCGTCGTTATAAGAATAGGTCATATTCTTGGTTTCGATGGTCGCTTCGGTTATCTTTTCGGTCGGGTTCCACGTCTTCTCCAAAACTTTGCCGTCGATAACGTTCTTCATCTTCGTTCTGACGAAAGCCGCGCCCTTGCCCGGTTTAACGTGTTGGAAATCAACTATCGTCCAAACCGAACCTTCGTACTCGAAAGTTACGCCCTTCCTGAAATCACCTGCTGTCCCTGCCGCCATAATTAAAATCTCCTTTTAATTCTTTTTCTTATTTTAATATAACCAACTTTTTCTCGTCGGTAAAAAACCTCTTTACCTTTCCGCCGCCTATAAAGACGGTGTCTTCTATTCTCACGCCGAACTTATAGTCTAAATACGCGCCCGGCTCGACCGTGAACACGTTGCCGTCTCTTAAAACGTACTCGCACTTTTTGGATATATACGGGAACTCGTGTATCTCTAATCCTACCCCGTGCCCCAAAGAGTGCGTGAAACTATCTCCGTACCCTTTTATCTTTAACTCTTCTCTTGCGATCCCGTCGGCGTCTTTTGCCGTCATACCCGCGACGATCTTTTCTTCCGCAAGTTCGTTTGCGGAAAGCACCGCGTTATAAACTCTCTTAAATTCGTCGGACGGCGTTCCGTAGAACACGGTCCGCGTAAAATCGGACGCATACCCTTTATAAAACACGCCTGCGTCAATAAGAACGGGTTCGTTTTTCCTTAATTTCGTTTCCCCCGTTTCGTGATGAGGAACGGCTGTGTTTTCTCCGAAAGCGACGATCGTTTCAAACGACTGCCCTTCCGCACCGAGAAGAGAACACTCACTTTCGAGCGCGGCTCTTATCTCCGTTTCGGTAACCCCTTCCCTGATTTTCGGGAGAGTTTTATAGAACGCTTGTTCTATTATCTCGCACGCCTTTTTTATTTTCGCAAGTTCGTCAGAAGTCTTTACCGCGCGCGTTTCGTCCAAAATCGGTTTCGCGTTTTCGATAGGGAGACCTAATCCCTTATACTTTTCGTACTCCTCCACCGTCGTTACCGAATAATCGACGAGAAGTTTTTCGGTTTTGTTTTCTTCTAAAACGCGCTTTACGTCCGCTAAACTCTCGAACGGTACCGTCTTAACGTCCGTTCCTTTAAGTTTGTCGCAAAGTAGTAGGTAATATCTTCTGTCCGCAAAATAGATCTTGTTTTCTCCGACTAAAAGTATCCCTTCGGCAAGATCCACGCCCGAAAAATACCTGCGCGTCGCCCTGTCGGTTAAAAGGAAAGCGGAGAAATTACGTTCGTTTTTCATAAAACAATATTCATTTTACCAAATCTCCGCGTAAAAGTCAATACGGGAAACAGGCTTTTTTCATTTTAAGCGCGTCCAGATCCTGCGTTCCCGCAGATTCGCAAAGCACGTGCGGGGTAAGAGAGAGTTCTTTTATCGCGGCGACCATATCGAGCGGGTTCGGTCCGAATATTTCGTCCTCGAAAGTAAGGTGCCTTATCTCGCCCCTTTCCCCGTATTCGATCTTGGAAAAATGGACGTGAAAGTCTTTCATCTTTTCATAACCCAACTTATCTATCATATAAGACAAACGGTCGGTAAACGCTTTCGGCGAACTTAAACTCCCCCGCTCTCGCGCGTTGACGTGTCCGAAGTCCACGCACGGCACGAAGACTTTATCTATCGCGCAGAAGTCGGTTATCTCTTCCACCGTGCCTATCTGCCCGAGTTTTCCCATCGTTTCGGGGCAGAACTTAATATCTTCGAGTCCGTTTTCGTATATTAGTTCGCAAAGCCTATATAGTCTCTTTTTCGTAAGTTCCACGGCGGCGGATCTATCCAGTTTTCCCACGCTTGCGGGGTGGAAGACGACTCTGTTTCCGCCCATCGCCTTTACCACCCTTGCGGAGTCTAAAACGTAGCCGTAACTTTTTTCCGCGTTTTCTTCTTCGGGGTTAGCAAAGTTGACGTAGTACGGCGCGTGAACGCTTATTTCAACGCCCGCGTCTATAAAAGCGCGCTTTATCGACTCCGCTTTTTTCTCCGTCATCCTTACCCCGCGCCCGAACGAGTACTCGAAAAGGTCAAGCCCCAAATCTTTTACCCATTTTGCGGAGTCTTCGGACTTAGATAGTCCCGCGTTGTAGAACGCCTCCGAATTACCGCTCGGTCCGAATTTCGTCATTTTGTAAACTCCTTAACTTCTCTTCGTCTTTTTCAAGTTGTTTTCTTAACTCTTCTTCGGACCCGAACTTTTCTATATCCCGAAGGTATTTTTTAAAGACCACCGTTACTTTTTTTCCGTACGCGTCGCCCTTAAATCCCAGCGCGAAGGTTTCGATAACGCGCTTTTTACTATCGAAAGTGGGGCTGTCCCCGTAATTAATCATGGCGGGGTAGTATTTTCCGTCCAACACGCACCCACCTAAATACACGCCGTCTTTAAGTTCCGCTTTCGCTTCGTCGATCTTTAAGTTAAGCGTGGGGTAACCTAAGTTTCTCCCCTCGCCTCTGCCGTGACCGACCGTTCCCGAAACAGAATACGGGGCGAATAAAAGCGAATTTGCGCACTCTATCTTCCCGTCTTTAAGCATCGTCTTAATTAAAGTCGACGACACCTTTTTGCCGTTAAAAAGGTAGGTGGGAGTTACCGTAACCGTCTGACCGTTTTCGGCGGCGTATTTTTTTAAGTCTTCCGCCCCCCACCGTCCGTTTTTGCCGAATCGGTAATCTTCCCCGCAGACGTACCCGTAAACGTCGTAACGCGAATTTAATAGGTCCAAAAACTCCCTGCCCGCCATAGAAAGAGTTGCCTTGTCGGTCGGAAGTAAGAACACTTCCTTTGCACCCAAGGAGTAAAACGCGGACTTTCTCTCTTCTT
Source organism: uncultured Clostridia bacterium (assembly GCA_946637575.1). Lineage (GTDB taxonomy): Bacteria > Bacillota > Clostridia > Christensenellales > Borkfalkiaceae > UBA1259. The sequence continues at coordinate 6,172 of CAMPBJ010000032.1, forward strand.
CGGAGAGTATGTATTTTGCGTCTTTAACGCCGAGCGTTGCGCGAAGGTTTCCGCAAAAGGAAACAACGACCGGTATTCCGTCCGTTTTCTTTGCGTACTCCACCGCGTTTTTGATCACTTCGGCGTGCCCTTTATGTACCCCGTCGAAGTAACCTAATGCTAAAACAACTCTATCTGACATAGGATCTTATCCTTAAAACTCCGTCTTTTCCTTCGCCTATACCCCAAAACTCGTCTTCGGCGTAAACCCTAAATAGCCCGTCGCCGACGCCGATATTCTCGAACACGCCGTTTAATATCTTCTCCGCGCGATCCTTTGAAAGCCTTATCTTCTCGAAATCGACTACCTCGTCCGCGGGGATCAAAAGATCCTTCGCGCTCTCGATATCGCTTAACGCGTCAGGCGTTACCGCGCTATCAAGCGTAAAAACGCCCGAGCGCGTGCGCGTGAGGTTCGTCATCGTGGCAAAGGTGTTAAGGGAATACGCGATATCGCGGCAAAGCGACCGTATGTACGTTCCGCCGCCGCACTCGATCTTAAAGGTAAACGCGCCGTTATCTCCGTAACCTATCATCTCCAAACGGTGCACGGTAACGGTTTTCCCTTTTAGATCGAACTCCACGCCCTTTCGCGCAAGTTCGTACCCCCTTTTACCGTCCACGCACTTTGCGGAGTACTTCGGGGGGATTTGTTCTATTTCGCCCGTAAAAGACGAAAGTACGCTCTTTATCTCCGACTCCGAAGGAACGCTCCCGTTTTCCCTTAAAACTCTACCCGTGCCGTCCAAAGTGTCGGTCTCAAACCCGAAAGTGAACTCGGCGACGTAAGTTTTCGTCTTATCTAAAAGATAAGGAAAGAGCCTTGACGCCTTTCCTATCCCGACGGGCAGAACTCCGCTTGCCATGGGATCTAACGTACCCATATGACCGCACGGACACCCGAAAATCTTTTTTATTTTCCCGACGGCGAACGCGGAAGACATACCGCTCGGTTTATTTACGTTTATAAAGCCGACCATCTAAATCACTACCCTGCTTATCGCGAACGTCAGTCTGTCGATAACTTCTTCGATCGTGCCCGCGATCCTGCAACCGGAGGCAAGCGTGTGCCCGCCGCCGCCGAACATACCCGCTACCGCGTTGACGTCTTCGCCTTGCGAACGGAAGGATATTTTATACTTGTCCGGTTCTGTCTCCATAACGCACACGCCGACGTGCACGCCGTTTATCCCCATAATAAAGTCGATAAACCCTTCGGTCTCTTCTTGTAGCGCGCCCGTCTCTTCAAAATCTTTAAGTCTAACTATGCCGACGGCGACTTTACCGTCCTGAAAGTATCTTATTTTCTCCATCGTCCTGCCGAAAAGCAGCGCGCGTTCTTTGGATTGAAGATTGAAAGTGTTATATATTATTTTGTTGAAATCCGCTTTAAATGAAAACAATTCCGTCGCCGTCTGCATGGTGGAAAGGGTTACGCTCTTGTGCCTGAAATTGCCCGTATCCGTGATCACGCCCGTAGCAAGCGCGTTCGCGATCTTTTCGGTTACGGATACTCCCAAAGTTTTAACAACCGAGTAGATTATCTCGGACGCGGAAGCCTTGTCCAACACGAAATTCACTTTTGCGTATCTTGTGTTCGACACGTGGTGGTCGATATTGTAGGTGTTCTTAAACCCCTGAAACGCCACCCCGTAACTTCCGAGTCTTCCTATCTCCGCGCAGTCCACCGCGATAAACGCGGAGTACTCGCCGTTAAGTTCTGCGTTCGAAAACTCACCGTAACCGTCTAAAAAAGAAAACTTTTTCGGAATACGATCCGCGCAGAATATATCCGCTTTAACGCCCATAGAACGCAGAGCGGCGGCAAGCCCTATCGAAGAGCCGACCGTGTCGCCGTCCGGACGGATATGCGAAAATATCGCAACGTTCGTTTCTTTTTTAAGTTTTTCGGAGAGTTCTAGTAAACCTATCACTTGTTTTCACCTTTGTTTATCGCGATAAAGAGTTTGTCCATCTTATCGCCGTACTCTATCGAGTCGTCTAAAATAAAGCGAAGTTCGGGAACTTTTCGGATCGTTTCGACTTTCGCAAGTTCGTGGCGGATCCTGCCCGCGTCGCCTTTTATCGCGTTAAAAGTAGTTTTTCTCTTCTCTTCGTCTTTCGAGTACACGGAAAGATAGACTTTCGCGTTGGAAAGGTCCTTTGCGGTGTCCACCTTTAAAACGGAGACCATTGCGGTAACGAGCGGGTTTTTAAGTTTTCTTGAAATGATATCATATATCTCCCGCTGAAACTCGCTGTTTATCTTGTCTATTCGGTTGGTCTTTCCCTTCGATTTGCCGTTTATCACGCCTTTTCTTCCCCTATCTCGTAACTTTCTATATCGTCGCCGACCTTAATGTCGTT
>CAMPBJ010000033.1 GCA_946637575.1 uncultured Clostridia bacterium
AGACGAAATTATCGATCCGGAGTCGTTGATATAACTGTGGTGCGTCGTCTTTCCGTTCGCGTTAACGCGGGTTACGATGGAGTCGAACTGAACGTAAACGTTTTCAAGATGCACGATGCCGGAGTAAACGAGTCTGTTTCCGTCGGATTTTATTACGTTGGCAAATCCGATGTTTTTGATAACCGCGTCGTTAGCGGTTGCGATCCAACCTGACGACGAAGAGTTCGCAATATACATATTGTACACCGTGAAACCTCTGCCGTCTAAAGTTCCGGCAAAGAACTCGATCCTGTTGTCGCCGCCTACTGCATAGATATTCTTAGTAATGTCGGTCGGAAGTACGATGTCCGCACCAAGTTCGTAATAACCGAATCTTCCCGTCGCTTTTATCATGTCTTTTAACTCGATAAACTCTTCGGCGGTCCTTATTACTTTAGACTTGACGAACACCGGAATAACGATTTCGTGAACGGAACCGTCTTTTTCGGTAAATACGGCAATTTCATGTTCGCCGAAGTAGGAAGCGTCGATTTCGGATTTTAATACGGAGATCTTGCCGTTAACTATTTCAACGTCTCTTCCCAAGTAATTACCGTCAATCATTACCTTGTACGCATTAGTTCCGAGAACGTCCTTAAATTCGGATAAGTCAAATTCAATGGTGGACGCGTTCGCAACGTAAGTGTTGCCCGATTTAACGATGTCAAGATCAATTTCGACCGTTTCTTCGGACTCTACTACGACAAGTTCTTCGTAAACCTTGAAGGAAACTTTCGCGTAAATACTCGGATGGAAGAAGTCCGTCGCCCTGACCTTGAAGGTTGTACCTGCGGGAACCTGAGTTCCGACGACGACGTTGTTTGCCGCGTCTATGGTTATATAATCCGCGTAGTCGGCGTCGGAAACGTCTTCTACCGTTAAGGTGGTGTAAAGTTTGTTGACCTCTATCTTTCTTGCCTGACCGACGTTAACGTCGTTCAGTTCGTCTGCGAGAGCGTTGGTAAAGTAAACTTCTCCGTCCTCTACCATCGCGTCGCAGTAAATATTGTTGCCGGAAATCTTCCAGAAGTCGTTATTTGTCCAGTTAAAATAGTCGAATTCGTCGACGAGCTTATCAAAATCGTTATAGGAAACGAAGTTGTAGTTCGCGCCGGAAAGTGCGTGATAAGTTTCGTCGGGCGAAATAAGAATAACGCTTTCCATTGCCGCGGCAAGTCCCGCTAAATGATAGTTATCCAAATCCTGCCTTCCGTTCTTACCGACGAGTCTCTTCGTAACGTGGAAAGTCGTATCCGCTTTGGAAACGTCGATGATGCAGTTTCTTACCGCAGTGCCGTCGCCAGTAAGCATCGTGTAGAACGAACCGATAAACCTCGGAGTTCCGATGTTACCTTCGCCGTTTAAATCGAAGTCTCTGTTCGGGTTGCCGATACCGAGTTTGTTAAACTGGATATATACGTTTTCGATCGTACCAGCACCGTAGGAGCAGATAAAACCGTTATTCTCGGCAACGCTTGCATTGACGAACGCAACGTTCCTTACCGTTCCGAAAGAGTTCATGTAACCGATAAATCCGCCGCACTCGGAAGTATACGTGGTGGGGTTTTCGACTTGCATACCGTAAATCGTATGCCCTAAACCGTCGAATACACCCTTAAATCCGTATATACCGGGATCCATCCAGTTGCCTGTTCCGAGGTCTCTTGCCATACGGAAAACGTAACCGGAGTTTGTAAGGGACGTAAACGTTCCGTTGTACTGGATATCGTTACCTAAAACGAAATATCCGTCGAACGTCTTGTTATACCCGTTGACGATCTCTCCGCACTCGCCGGCTAACGTCCTGAACGACTCGAAGTCCGCTTTGGTTTTGATGATCTTCGTATAAACGTCCGTTTTTACGGTGTATCTTCTCGACGCGGTCTCTATGATAAGATCCCTTTCGCCGAGCTTAGTTGCCTGTTTCGGGAAAGACGACCTGTAGTCTGCAAAAACGATCTTTCCGCTTCTGTATTTACCCACCTGAACGCCGTCAAGATAAACTTTAAGATAATTATCAGGCATGTCGCCTACGGTAAAGACGTTACCGTCTCCGTAAGTCATCGTAGAAGGTGTAATGGCACAATTGTTGAGGTCGGAAACGTCTACGGTTTTCCCCTCGTTGACGTCAAGTTCGATATGCTTAACGTCTAAATAGACCGTGATCGTCTTTTCTACTCCGCCGTCAAGCATTACCGCCTTACCTTCCAAGTTGTATTTACCGGCAACCTTGAAAACGTAGCCATTTCCACTCTTCAAAACACCGGTCGGTCTCTGCCCCGGACGAAGATAAGTTCTTACACCGAGTTTATCTTCGTTAAAAAACGTCCAGGTGATATTCGCTTCACCTTTGTTTACGCCGTCGACGTACTCGTCGAAAGTAACGTCGATGACGTTGTTATACTCGGTACCGTTAACAACTCCGTTTTCAGCATAAGACGTCGCGACGAATGCACCGCCGTTCTCGTAGTTACTGTACGCCTCTAATTGTCTCGGAATATAACTGACGAGTTGATCGATAACGTTTACGGTAAACTTTGCAAAAATCTCCCTTTCATACGCGCTTGCGGAAACCACGATTACGGCATTTCCCGCCGAGTTTCCGGTTACGAGCACGCCGCCGTCCTGATAATTTGCGGTAACGACCTCGTCTCCGCTTTCAACAAAAACGTTATAGTTTTCGAAAGCAACCGCTTCGCCGTCCCAGTAAAGAGTGGGATAAACCATATATTCCCCGCCCGCGGAGATTGAAACGGATTTGTTCGACAAGACGATAGACGGAGCACTTTCGGACCTTGTAACCTTAAGATTACAGGAAGCCTTTATGCCTTGTACCGTCGCGGTAATCGTCGTACTGCCAAGACTCTTTGCGTCTATAACACCGCCTTCGGATACGGTTGCAATGTCGGTGTTAAGGGAAGCCCAAGAAACCGAGTCTCTCGTTCCGAATACGGAAGCAATAATAGTATATTTAGAATAAATCGGAATCTCCAAGTCGTACGTGCTTAAAGCAATGGCAACATTAGACTCATTGTTCGACACGATGTGAACGCTTAAATCTTCGGGGAAAACTTTGGCGGGGTTGCTACCGCCGTTGCCACCGTTACCACCATTGCCACCGTTGCCGCTGTTCCCGCCGCAAGCGACGATGAAAGCGGAAAACATTACGGTAAAGAGTAAACAAAGAACGATTAAAAGTCTGTTTTTAAGTATTTTATTTTTCATCTTTATTCCCCTTTATTATAAAATACCCCATTCAGAGTACCACGTACCGATCCTTTCGTGTTCTTTCGGAGTTGACGAGGGCTGCGGATTCAGTTCGTCGAAATCGCGTTTGAACGCTAATCTCCATTCAAGCAACTCGTCTTCGGGCAGGTATACGTCGTAAGTCGTACACATAGAAAACCTCGGGAACAACGATTCTATAAGAATATGTTCGTAGAGCGATTCGTACAGTTCGGGGTTGGTATACTTATACTCTTCGATAGCGGCGTAAGCCTTGTCGATAAGTTCCAAGCACGTCTGTATCGTTCCGTAAGGCAAAACGTCTAAATAAGTGATAGTGTCGTTATGAACGGTACCTACGTAATATCCTTGCTTTTCAGCCCAACGTAGTTGAATCTGAACGGCGTCGAACATTTCACGCATATATGGAGCCGCCTTGTCGTAGAACCGCACGAAGAACGTATCGAGAACGTCCTGATAATTATAGTTGACGTTATAAAGCGCTTTCGAGTTCATATATTCGAGAAGCATTGAGAATCCGGGACATTTGACGTTCTCATACGTACCTTCGGAATAAATATATTTCGAATCGAGATCTCCCTTAAAGTATCTGTAATTTTCGAACATTGAATCGAACACAGGATACGGATAGAAGTAGTTGTAGTAACACTTTTCGTATGCCCAGATGTAATATTTGCCGCCAAGTCCGGCCCAACCTTTGGTCGCGGTGTATCTCGAAATATTTTCGGGTTCTCTGAAAGTATGCGTCCAGTTTGCACCGGAGGACGCGTACATTACCTGCGCGTTTTCAACAAACGTTAATTGAGCGGGATTTTTGGCATCGTATTCGTCGGGATTGAACACTTCTTCCCAGTCCATAGCGCTAACCTTGCCGGTACTCTCGTCAAAGTCGAACCATTTCTGCGTCATCGGAATACCGTTGCCTTTTTCGTCGAAAACGTATTCCCCGTTTACTTTCTTCGTGGGAGAAGCAAGCGACGCGCCGTATGCGAGAATAACTACGTTAAACTCTCTGTCCGCATAGGTGTGTTCGCCTGTTTCGGGATCAACGTAATTTGCTTTGAACTCGTTAAGTCTTAAAACGGCGTCGTTTAAAAGGGAAACCTGTGCGCCGCCCATAGTAAATCCGTAGTACTCGTAACTTGCGTTGCAAGCCTGACAAGCGCAACGGTTGACGGACGCAGTACCCGTAGTAACGTCGTTTGCAGAGTGCATTATGTTGTTATAATCGGTCGTTACCATGGCGTATATAAGCATGTTGGCAACTCTCTTTACGAGTCTTAAATAAGATTCCACGTCGCCGTGAGCGGTGTAGCAGCATTGCCACATTGTAGCGTCGGAAGAGAGCCACTTTCTGTCGATACTTGCGTCTTCTTCTACAAATTCGCCGTTTAACGAATCGGCGCTTAACGGACTTTTGCCTTCGCCCTTAAGGAACCATTCGTATTCGTAAGCACCATCGGGATCTACGCCGTCGGAATAAGCTTCGGTATTAACAAAATACGTGTCCTGACGCGCGCCGACAAAGTACTTGCAGTTGTGAACCCAAGGACATCTGGTACCGTTCGAATAGAATATAGCACTCGTGGAGAATCCCTGACCGAGCGCTTGTTCTCTCGGCATATTCGAGTCGTTTATCTGTCTGAAGTCGAAGTCGGGACGGTCTACTATATCGAGCTGAGGAAGAACCTCCCCAGAGTTGCCGAAATAAACCGTGTCGTATCCGACGTAGTCGTAGCCGGTAACTTCTCTAAGGAAAGCGAGCGCGCCCATCTGGTAACCCTGATGGTTGTACGCGTTGATAAACACGTTTTTGCCGACTGTTTTTACCTGCGCACCCGAAACACCAAGAACCGAAAGCGCGGGGATCTCACCCGTAAAGAGGTCTTCGCATTCAAGTAAAATGTAGTATTTATCGGGGTTTGCGCTGTTTAAGTCGGAAACGAGTGTTTCCTCGTCGTAGTGATCACGCATATACGCCGGCAAGGAAACGCCCGTACATTTCGTAATCATTTTTTGTAAAAACTGCGCGTAATCACGGGATTGAGTGTTATAGATGATCACGTAATTCGAATTGCCGTTTTTAACAAAGTCGCCAACAGGATTGTCGAAGTCGACTTTTATGTTATGAAGAGTGCCTTCTTTTAAGTAGTTGTACTTAAAATCGGACGTCGCGTTTACGGTGGGCGTTACCGGAGTGGGGTCCGGGTTTTCTTCGGAATTTTTATTACAAGCAACGGAAAACACCGAAAACACCATTAATCCAGAGAGTAATATTGTTAAAATCTTATTGCGTAATTTCATATTTGCCTCCTTACTCCGTTACGTTCACGGTATAGCGAACGGTAACAAAGTTGCCAGCCTCGTCCATTATTAACGCGGTGAAAACGTATTTCCCCGCATAATCGGGTATAAACGAGTCGTTATTAAAGAGCACGACCGTTCTGCCTCCGTGCGAGATGACCGAGCGAACAATCTTTATTTTGCTCGTTTCGGTAACATTGTCGCTTACAACGATGTCCGCGAACTTGATAGCATCGCCGCGCTTTGCGGTGGTTACCGGATCGGTCGCGAATCTTGCGGTCGGTTTGATCCTGTCTACAACCCTTATTAAGCTGATGTTGTCTTTCGAGTTCTGACTCCAACCGACTTCTCTCGTCGTGTAATAGACGTTATAAGATCCTACGACGGGAAGATTGACTTCGTATTCCCTTTCGCTCGAAACACCGTTCATAACTATTCCGTCGACCGAAGTTACGAAATTGTTGTTCGCGTCAACGACGGATACGGTTATAGTGGAATTCGGGTTGAAAACGTCTCTGCAGACAGCGGTGGGAACTAAAAGCGTTGAACCGACTGTTCTCGAACCGGTAAGCGATCCGTTGAGCGAGAAGGTCGGAGCCTGACGTTCCGTTCTGTCTACGGATATTGCGCAACCCCAAACGGAGGTTACGAGATATCTCGTAAGTTTTTTAACGTTGCCCTGATCGTTCTTTACGTTATATAAGGAAACGTATACGAGCGAGGACGGGAAACCGTTAAACTCCGTGCCGTCGTCGAATTTTTCGATTTCAACCGACGCGGTGCCGAAATAAATCTTGCCGTTGGTATATTTGAGTTCGTACGTATATCCGTCGAAGAAAGATTTCGCGGAATAATCGTACTGCGTAGCGTTATTGCCGTTTGAAAGTTCGACTTTTTTCTGCGTGAACTTAAGATCGGCGGTTACGACTTTCGAACTGTCCATAGCGTCTGTTAAGACGAACTGCATCGTGCTTATCTTATGGGTATCCCCCGCTATGCCTTTAATACCTACGGTAAGACCGTCCGCAACCTGTGAATTTGCAAACGTCCAGCCCGCTTTTTCGGAACTTTCGCTAACGCTGATCTCGATGCCGGTAGGATAGTATTTTCCCGTAGCCTCGTCGGAGAAAAAGGACGTCTTTACGCCTTCGCTGTAAAAATAGTTCTCCATCATCGCGACGCCGGGAACAAGGTTGCCCTTTCTGTAGTATTTACCTATAATTATCGGAACGTCCTTAAACTCCTGTAAGGTCTCGTCGCCGAAGTAGTATCTGATGCTGTCGAAAGTATCGCCGTTTTCTTCCGTTTTCGGCGTAACAAACGTATCACCCGACGTGTAAGTGGTCGTCTCCCCTTTATAGGTTACGTCGACCTTGGCGTAAGTTTCCGTAAGGCTTCCGTCGTCTTTATAAATGATGCCTTTAAGCACGGGAAGTTTATATTCGATATCCGCAATGTATATCTTCTCGATAGTAACTTTGGAATTGACAATCAATTCTTCCGAGGCGCGAGCATTTACGGTCACGGATGATTCGCCTGTCAGACCGATAAAGTCGGTAGCGGTAAAAATAAACTCATATTCGCCGGAGATCTTAGGAGTAAATTCGTTACCATCAAGCGCGACGCGGTCTCCGCCGTTACGTTTATAGTAAATCGCGTAGTCGTAATAGCCGCCTGCACCGCCGCTCGCGGTAACTTCCGCAAAAGAGATCGCTTTCCCGAGATCGACGGTCGTTTGTTCCAACGCGGAAACGCTGTCCGGAAGGCTAACGACGATATCGTCCAAGGTTTCTTCGGCGAAAACGTAGAACGTTTTTACACTTTTGTTGCCGTAAGCGTTAGTCGCGGTAATCATTACCGCGTAACTGCCGTAATTTTCGGGGGTAAAGCCGAACTTTCCGTTATTCGTCGTAGAAACGTCGACGTAATCCGTTTCGGAACTGAAGTTGAAGATAACGCGCGTCTCAACGTTGCACGTACCGAAAACGTGGTCGATCGCGGTTGCAACGGGTAATTCGTAGAATCTGCCGACCTGTGCCTTCGGCATATCTTCCGTGTCTTTTTCAAGGAAGATAACGGGAGGAATGTCGGTTTCGAGTATTAAATTGCCTCTGTCGGTATTGTCGAGATTAGTGCCTAATACGTTTACCAAAACGAAATTAGCGAACTCTCCGACGACGCCAGCAAGCCTTACTTCGAGACGAACGTAGTCCGAGGTGAAACCGCCCCAGACGTCATCACCGTAAACCGAAGGATCGTCAAGATCGTTACTATACTTCGAACCGGCATAGCATCTCGCGGTTTCGGGATCGAAACTGAATTTTGCGGTGCCTTTACCGGGCGCAAAAGGTGCGGGAGAACCAGACCATTGCTGTCTACCGTCCTTGTCAACGTTCTGCTGGGCACGGAAAGATACGTTATCAATACCCGTTCCCCAGTTGTCTTTGTAGTGATATCCCTTACCTTCTTCGTATCCTAAGGACCTTTGTCCGTTAGCGGCGACCGTCATCCACGCGGTGTGAAGACCTGAGGGGAAAGTAACGTTGCCGTGTATATCGAATTCAACCCAGTTTTCGGGATCGAAAGTATCGACCAGTCTGAATAACACGCCGGTACATTCGTAAACGCCCGTTACTTCGGGAGCGGGGAAAAAGTTCGCAATATAAGTCATCGCGTTTAAGTCGGAAACTTTTAATACGTTGTTAAAGCGGAGAACGTCGTTTTTATGCATCTTTACCTGAAGACCTTTTATTCCGTTCGTCTGCCCTAACTTATCGTAAACGCCGTATTCCATCGTAGAACCGAGCGAGGGAGTTACGAACTCAAAAGTGTCCGCATATACAAAAAACTCTTCTTCGTCAAAATAAACCTTGTCGCCTTTTACCGCGCGGTAACGTGCGTAATAAGTACACGACTCGGCTAAAGTAACCGAAGATTTTGCGTACGCCTTACCGCTCGGGAAAACTAACGTGCA
>CAMPBJ010000034.1 GCA_946637575.1 uncultured Clostridia bacterium
CAGCGGGTTTTACCCTAATAAACGCCGAAAATTCGGTTTTTTCGGCGCGTAAGGATAAACCCCGCTATTATGTCGTGCTATTTATTCAGAATATTTTATTTTGTCAGAAACGTCTATATCCTTTCCTATCTGGACTTCGACGAGTTTAAGCCGTGTAATCGCCGAAACCTTGTGTTTTTGCCCCACGGCGATTTTTATTACGTCGCCCACGGTTACCGTGCTTTCTTTATCGTCGATTTTGACCTTCCCTTCTCCTTCTATAACCACCCACGTTTCGTCCCTGCGGGCGTGCTCGTGATAGTACATCGACTTACCTGCGTTAAGGGTTATCAGGATAGTAAGACTTCCGTCTTCCACGTTGATTATCCGATAACTTCCCCAGGACTTTTCGGCGAACATTATCTTTTCGTCGATTTCCTCGACGTAAGGTTTTATATACGACGACGCGCACTTGTCCGCGACCAGAATTCCCTGCGCGGACGCCACCACGACCACGTCTTTTATCCCCATCGTAAGCACGGGAACGGACAGTTCGTTTATTACGTGCACGTTTTCGCACCCACAGTCAAACGTCGCCTTGCCTATGCTTTTGTCCTGCATGGTTTCGGAAAAAGTGTTCCAAGTTCCAACGTCCTTCCACTCTCCCGCGTACCTTACGACTTTTATGTCCTTTTCGTGCTCGAGTACCGCGTAGTCGAAGGATTTTTTAGGCAGGTTCTCGTAAGCGGAAAACAGTTTTTCATAAGAACTGAACCCGAAAATCTCTTCCGCTTTTTTTAGAACGTAACCTATCTTCACGCCGAACACACCGCCGTTCCAAAGTCCGCCATTTTGTATATATTTTTCGGCAAGTTCCGCGCTCGGCTTTTCCTTAAATTCTTTTACCTTGCAAATCTCTTCGTTACCTTCGGGCAGTATATACCCGTACTTTTCGGACGGAAAAGCGGGCTTTATCCCGATAAGCGCAACGTTTACACCGCCGTTCACCGTTTCTTCAACCCTTTTAAAGCACGAAAAATATTCGTCTTCGACGTAGTGGTCGATAGGCGAAATTATTACCGTGTCGTTCTCGTCTTTGCCCTTTACGTCTTTAAGGAAAGCAACCGCAAGCGCGATTGCGGGAAAAGTATCTTTCCGCGCGGGTTCTGCGCAAACGCCGACGCTATCGCCGAGTTGGTTTTTTATCTCCGAAATCTGCGATTTCGACGTGGTAACGAGAATCTCCGCGTCGTCAAGCGTGCGTATTTGTCTGAATACGCGCTCTATCATAGATTCGTACGTTCCGTCGGCGCGTTTCAAAAATTTTATGAACTGTTTCGACCGTACGTCGTTTGAAAGTGGCCAAAGCCGTTTTCCCGAACCGCCGGATAACATTATTACGTTCATTTATCTCTCCGTCCTTAAAACGTTAGTCAAAAAGTCCTGATACGCAAGTTTTATTCCTTCTTCTAATTCGGTCTTATACGTCCAGCCGAGAGAAGTCGCCTTGGAAACGTCGAGTAGCTTTCTGGGCGTACCGTTCGGTTTTTCCTTATCCCACTTTATTTCGCCCGTATATCCCACGATTTTTGCGACCGTTTCCGAAAGATCTTTTATCGTGATTTCTTTGCCCGTGCCTGCGTTTACGGTTTCTTCCCCGTCGTAATTATTCATAAGAAACACGCAGAATTCCGCAAGGTCGTCAACGTATAAAAACTCCCTTAACGGCGAACCGTCCCCCCAGCAAGTTACGAAGGGGGCGTTATTTACCTTCGCTTCGTGAAAACGCCTTATAAGCGCGGGTAAGACGTGCGAATATTCAGGGTGATAGTTGTCGTTTGGACCGTAAAGGTTAGTCGGCATAACCGAAATATACTTCGTGCCGTATTGCCTATTTAAGTACTGACAGTATTTAAGCCCCGAAATCTTTGCAAGCGCGTACGCTTCGTTGGTCTTTTCGAGTTCGGAAGTTAATAAGTATTCTTCTTTAATCGGCTGTAACGCCATACGCGGATAGATACAGGACGAACCTAAAAACTCAAGTTTTTTACAGCCGTTTTGCCACGCGGAGTGTATAACGTTCATCTCCATTATCATATTCTCGTACATAAAATCGGCGGGGTTCTTGTCGTTTGCGACTATTCCGCCAACCTTTGCCGCCGCCAAAAAGACGTATTCGGGTTTTTCGGTTTCGAAAAACTTCGCAACTTTGCTTTGGTTCGTTAAATCTAATTCCGTGTGAGTGCGGGTAACGATATTCGAGTAGCCATTTTTAACTAGTTCCCTTAAAATAGCCGAACCGACCATTCCGCGATGCCCCGCGACGTAGATTTTAGAATTCTTTTCCATCTTCAGATATCTCCTTCATCGCCTTTTCCTTTTTGGCAAGTTTAAGGTCGTGTTCCGCCATGATTTTGCACAGTTCTTCGTAAGAAGTCTTTTGCGGATTCCAACCGAGTTTTGTCTTTGCCTTTGTCGGATTTCCCAAAAGGTTATCCACGTCGGTCGGTCTGTACCATTTGGGATTTACCGAAACGACAACTTTTCCCGTTTTCTTGTCGTAACCCTTTTCGTCTAACCCCTTGCCTTTCCACTCTAATTCGATACCGACGTGCCTGAACGCAAGCGTGGTAAATTCGCGGACGGTATGCTGAACACCCGTTGCGATAACGTAGTCTTCGGGATTTTCCTGCTGTAACATAAGCCACATACACTCGACGTAATCTTTTGCGTACCCCCAGTCGCGAAGCGAATCGAGATTGCCGAGTTCGAGTCGCTCTTCTAATCCGCACGCTATTTTCCCCGCATAGCGAGTTATCTTTCTCGTTACGAAGTTCTCTCCGCGCCGTTCGGATTCGTGATTGAAAAGTATCCCCGATACCGCGTACATACTGTACGCTTCACGGTACTCTTTTACTATCCAAAATGCGTACTGTTTTGCAACCGCATAGGGCGAATAAGGATGAAATTGCGTTTTTTCGCTCTGCGGTATCTCTTCTACCTTTCCGTAAAGTTCGGAAGTCGAAGCCTGATATATTCTGCACGTTTTCGTAAGCCCCGAAATCCTTACCGCTTCCAAAATACGCAACGTCCCCAAAGCGTCCACGTCGCCCGTGTATTCGGGAACGTCGAACGAAACCTGAACGTGCGATTGCGCTCCAAGATTATATATCTCGTCGGGTTTTACTTCCGAAATTATCTTGATAATGGACGTGGAATCTGCTAAATCCCCGTAATGCAAAACGATTTGGTCGATTATACCGTTTATTCTCTCCGTATTTACGGTGGACGCACGCCTTATTATTCCGTGTACTTCGTACCCCTTTTCGAGTAAAAATTCAGCAAGAAACGAACCGTCCTGCCCCGTTATACCCGTAATTAAAGCCTTCTTCATTTTTTCGTTCTCCTACTTTTTCGTTTAATTTTGATTTAAGTTTACCACACCTTACCACAGTTATTTCTTTGCTTTATTGATTATTATTAGCACGATATTGACTTTTATAAAAAACGTGATACAATGTCTTTTGGAGGCAAACTATGGTCAATAACGATTCGGTAAATTCAAACAGAATTATTTACACACCGTCAAACTTCGCAAAGTCGTCGCTACTTTACTTACAGGAAACGGGAACGCTTACTGCGTTAAAACCGCACAAAAGCGCAAGAACGGACCTTGATTCGTACCTGTTTTTTACGGTTTTGGGAGGCAACGGCGAATTAGAATACTGCGACGAAACCTATCCGCTAAATAAAGGCGCGTGCGTTTTTATCAACTGTAGAAAGGGGTACTCGCACTTTACCTATAAAGACCTTTGGAAATTAGAGTGGATTCACTTTAACGGCGAAGCGATGGAAGGTGTTTACCAAAAGTATTTGGAGCGTGGCGGTGCGCCCTGTTTTTACCCCGAAGAAACGTCAAAATATACGGAAATTATAAATTCCGTATATGAAACAGCAAATTCGGACGATTTTATCAAGGATATGAGAATAAACGAACGGTTAAACGGACTCCTTACGTTGATTATGGAAATGAGTTGGCAACCGCTTAAACAACAAAAGGCGGGCAAAAATCCCGCCGAAATCTTAAAATCGATAACTAAATATATAAGCGAAAACCTGACCGAAAACTTTACTCTCGAAGAAATCTCCAACAGGTTCTATATAAACAAGTTCCACCTTGCAAGGCTTTTTAAGAAAGAATACGGCTATACCCTGTTCGACTATATCTCCGAAAGAAGAATAACGAAAGCGAAAAAGTTACTGCGCTTTACGGACAAGTCGGTAGAAGAAGTCTGTTACGATTGCGGGTTTAACGACCCAAACTACTTTTCGAGAGTGTTCAGGAAAATAGAAAACCGTTCGCCGTCCGAATACAGACGACTATGGATAAAGTAAAATTTTTTATCTCTTCGCTCCGATAAGTAAAGATAAAAAAATTATTCCGATATTCGCACCGACAACAAGACCAATTAAGAACAAAATCATTTTATAAGCCCCGAAATTGAGTATTGCCGTGTAAAATGTAAAATATACTTACGGTTTTTTCTTATTATGACAGACATAAACTAACTAAATATGATATGTTTCTGTCTATATTTTCGGAATAGAACTGAAGTTTTTTATTCTGTTTGCCAAAAGCGTGATAGCAACCTTAAAGTCCCCACCGTCTTTTTGCACGGTAATATTCGGCGTTCCCGAGTAATCGAAATATTCTTTAAGCAGATAATCGACGTCGTTAGAAAGAAGTGAGAAAAACTCGTCTTTTGCGTCGAGCTTATCCCCTTCGATTATTTTTTTTGCTTTGATCAGTTCTCCGCTTTTTCTATTCATATATCTCTCTTTATCCTCCTTCTTATACTTCCGAAAAATCCCGAATATTTTTTTAAAGGATCAAACGCCCTGTTCTTATTTTTAACAATATTATCCGCAATGATTTTATACGCCTTAAACGAATCGCAGAACCTCGGGAGCGAATTGCCGACGGACAGAAAAACGGCGTCTTCTTCCGGAACGACGCCGAGAAGACCGACGTTTAATATTTTTGCTATGTCGTCGGGAAAAATCATTTTCTGTTCAACCATAAGATCTCCCCTTGCCCTGTTTACCAGAACGCTTATACCCTTCAGTTCGTAGCTTAAAAGAACCGAGATCGTCTTATTAGCGTCCCTTATGCTGGAAAGATTAGGAGTAACGACGACTATCGCCTCATCCGCGCACGATACCGCACGGTGAAACCCGGTATCAAGCCCCGCCGGACAATCGATAAGAATATACTCAAAATAGTTTGAAACGCTCTCTAACATAAGTTTTATTCTCTGTCCGGAAATGTCGTCGTTATCAAGCGAATTGCCGGACGGCAGAATATAGAGAGTGCTTCTGTTTTTATCCTGAATTATCGCCTGTCTTACTCTGCATTTTCCTTCGAGCACGTCGCAAACGTCGTAAACGACTTCCCCTTCAACGCCGGTTACTATATCGAGATTATTCAAGCCGAAATCGAGATCGCAAAGAAGTACTTTCTTTTTTAACGCGGCAAGGGCGTAGCCTATACTTGCCGTTGCTGTAGTTTTGCCTACTCCGCCCTTACCCGAAGTTATTACGATTTTTCTTGCCATAATGCATCACCGTGTTTATTTTAAAAAATAAAAAACCGCGTGTTTTAACTATAAAAGTCAAATAACGCGGTTTTATGTCAGTTGCAAATATTACATACCGACGTCTAAAACAACCCTTTTTATAAGGTCCTTGTTTCCGATAACGAGCCCCCCGCCTAGACAGACGGAATAAGAAGGATTTTCGGCGATATTTATCTGCATACCGAACTTATCACGGTAATATTTAGAAAGTCCGTAAACGCTCGCACCCTGCCCCGAAAGATATATGCCCGCATGCGTGATCTCCGCGGAGACTTCGGGCGGAAGTTTTTTTAGTACAGAGAGCGCGATTTCGCTTATCTTATCGTAGTACGTTTTAACTGCGGGATAAATATCGCTTGCCTTTAACGATATTGCGCGCGGAGTTCCCGCTCCGACATCGCGCCCGTTGACGACCGCGGACAGCGTGTCGCCGTCTTCTAAACTCCCGATCTCCTTTTTTAAGCGTTCGGAAGTCAAAAGTCCGATCTGAAGTCCGTTGTGTTCTGCAACGTAGTCGATAATATCCGTAAGAATCTTATTTGCACCGAAGTTTACCGATAACCCAACTATAACGCCGTCAAGAGTAACGCCGGCGATATTCGTGCTACCGTCTGCCATATCGATAACAAAACACGGCGAAGAGTCCGAAAGCGGTATTCCCTGTCCTAATGCTGAAAGAACCGGCGCTTCCGAAAAGAAAGCGGACTTTATGCCGACTTCGTTCGCAACGTTTTTAAGTTTACCTATCAGGTTTGCGTCCGCACCGCAAGGTACGGAGAAAAGCGCGGAAAGTCCGAAAACGCTTTTAACGCCAATTTTTTTTAAAAATCCCCCGAGCACCGCGACCGCGACTTTTTCGTTGACGATCTCGCCTTCGAAAACGGGAAAAACGATCTTGGTTTGTTTCGAAGTTTTTCCGATAAGTTTCTTCGCCTCGTTCCCTATAAACTTTACCGCGCCGTGCTCGGACTCGGAAACCGCCGCAACGGTCGGCTCAGATAAAACGAGCCCAGCGCCTGACATATAAATGTTGGTAAAGGCGCTTCCAAAATCTATGGCAAGTGTAATTTTCGACATAATCTTTCCTATCGTAACATCACCCGCTATCTAGCGGGTGGTAAAAAGTTTATAATATTTCGAGATTTTTTCTGAATATCTTTCTGAAATCGCCGCAAAGTTTTATCGCGGAGTTTATCTCGATATCTGCGTCGCCCTCTACTTCGGTTTTCATAATAACGGAATCCCCAAGGATATCGCAGTTGATCCCCTTTACAACCCCCGAAAAACTCTGATCGAGCGCAACCGCAATACGAAGGATCACGCCCATTTTTCTGACCACGTCCACGTCTTCGTCGGTAACGAGATCTTTGTATCTTGCCCAGTCGAACGGGTTTATGTCTTCGATGGCTGTGTTGGATGCAACGAAAGACGCAATAACAAGATCCCTGTGACTAATTCCGTTTATATTCGAGTTCAAAATAACGTATCCGCTGTGTTTTTCGTAATTATAGAAAGCGACTCTCTTTCCCGCGTCGTGCAGATACGCGGCAACTTTCAAAATCTTTAAGTACTGCCTCGGGAACTTATGCAAGACTCGAAGTTGCTTAAATAACTGAACGGAAAGCGACACGACCTGTTCTACGTGCTTTTCGTTTGAACCGTAGAAATCCGTGATCGTGTTAAGACTGTGCACCAGAACGTCGGAAACGGGCTTATCCACCGTATAAGGTACGGTGTAGTTAAACAAAAGCCCCGTCCTTATTCCGCTGCCGCTTATAACGATATCGTTAAGATTCATATACTTTTTGAACGCGGATACTGCCGCCATCGCGCTCGGAAGTATGTCTGCCCTACCGGAAGACAGACCTTTTATCTTTTTCTTTCTGTCTAAATCGAGTGAACACAGCAAATCGTAAACGTAATTAAAGTCGGCGTCGCTTACGACGTAATTATGTATGGTTTTAAGCGGATATTTTTTAATCATTTTCGTCATTCTGCAAAGATTTCTGAAAGATCCGCCGACGCCGATGAGTTCCGCTTCGGGATCGACCTCTTTAAGCCAGTCGATCTCTTTAAGTTTTTCGGTGAAAAACTCCTCTATTTTATTACATTGTTCCTGCGGGGTAAGATCGCTACCGGAAAATAATTCGGTAAGCGTTATAGAGCCGAACGGAAGCGTCGCATAGTTTAACAGATTTCGTCTGTTGTAGTAAACGATCTTCGTACTTCCGCCGCCTATTTCGAGAATAATACCTTTCGGTACGTCCATTGTATTGACGACGCCGCGGTAAACGTACATCGCCTCTTCTTCCGCTGATAAAACGCGGAGTTTAATTCCGCAAGTCGCGGAAACCTCGTCCAAAAAACTACGTTGGTTTTTTGCACGACGAACAGCCGCGGTCGCAACGGCAAAGATGTTTTCGATACCGTTTACGTCGCAGAGTTTTCTGAACATTTTAAGCGTTCTTATGGTCTCCTGAATTCTGTCAGCCTTCAGGAAACCGTCTTTTTCCATGCCTTCGCCGAGTCTCGGAGCCTCTTTCATTTGGTCTATGATCTGAAAATGCCCCTTGTCGCTTATGTCGACCAGCAGAAGTCTCGCAGTATTCGAGCCTAAATCAATAATCGCAATTCTTTCCAAAACTTCGGTTCTCCTTTTTTTGTTTGTTAAATTATATCACAACTTTTCGCTTTTGTATAGGGGGTATTTTGATTTTCGTTATTTTTTTTAAAATTTTTTTAACTGAATCGTCAGTAAAAAATTGTCGATTAAAGCAT
>CAMPBJ010000035.1 GCA_946637575.1 uncultured Clostridia bacterium
CGAAACGTCGCCGGGGATAGCCACCATGTCTATCCCGACGCTGCAAACGCAGGTCATCGCTTCGAGTTTTGCAAGATTTATCGACTTGTTTTCCGCCGCCTTTATCATGCCGACGTCTTCGCTTACGGGGATAAACGCGCCCGAAAGCCCGCCTACGTTTCCGCTCGCCATTATACCGCCTTTTTTCACCGCGTCGTTAAGAAGCGCAAGGCACGCCGTCGTTCCGTGAGCGCCCACCGATTCTAACCCCATCTCTTCTAATATCTCCGCAACGCTGTCGCCCTTAACCGGAGTCGGCGCAAGCGACAGATCGACTATGCCGTACTCCGCGTTAAGCCGCTTTGCCGCCTCTTTTGCGATAAGTTCGCCGGCACGGGTTATCTTGAACGCGGTCTTTTTTACTATCTCCGCGACTTCCTCTATCTTCTTTCCTTCCGCGCTCTTTAAGGCGTGGAGCACGACGCCCGGCCCCGAAACGCCGACGTTTATCACCGTTTCGCCCTCGCCTGTTCCGTGGAACGCGCCCGCCATAAAGGGATTGTCTTCCACCGCGTTGCAGAACACCACGAGTTTTGCCGCCCCGAGTCCGTCTTTATCCGCGGTCTTTTTCGCGGTTTCCTTTACGATCCTGCCCATAAGGCGCACCGCGTCCATATTTATGCCGGATCTCGTGCTTCCGACGTTTACCGAAGAACAGAGCCTGTCCGTTACTGACAACGCCTCGGGGATACTCTCGATAAACGATTTTTCAAAAGAGGTCATGCTCTTATGCACGAGCGCGGAATATCCGCCGACGAAATCGACGCCGACTTCCTTTCCCGCCTTATCCAACGCTTTGGCGATAGCAACTTCTCCGCCCTTAATATTTGCGGTAAGTAAACTTATGGGAGTTACCGAAACGCGCTTGTTTATTATCGGCACGCCGTAGGTAACGCCTAAGTCGTTAGCGACTTTTACGATGTTCTCGGCTTTTTTTGCCACCGTGTCGTAAACGAGAGTCGCCGTCTTTTCGGCGGAATCCGAGATGCACGGAAGAAGAGAGATCCCCATCGTAACGGTACGTATGTCGAAGTGTTCTTTTTCCACCATGTCGATGGTTTCGATTATTTCGTTTCTGTTTAACATATTTTGCCGCCTATATCTTATGCATCGCGTTGAAGATGTCTTCGTGCTGAACCCTTATCGAAACGCCGATACTCTCTCCCGTCTTTTCCAGAACTTCGGAAAGTTTCGCTATCGTGATATCGCTTTGGATATTGCACAGCATTATCATCGTAAAATTGCCGGACAAAACAGTCTGACTTATGTCCACGATATTTACACCGTTATCCGCGAGAGCGGCGGAAACTTTTGCGATTATTCCGCACTTATCTTTGCCTATTACCGTTACTATTGCGTTCATGACAAAATCTCCTTTTCTTCGTAACTAAATAAAACGTTGCCTACGGTCGTAAATTCGTAAGTCGTTTTTTCATTTAACACGGGAAAGTCTTCCTCAAAAAAGACTAAAACCTTCCTTTCAAAGTATTCTTTTTTATATTTGTTCCACTCGTAAAAGATAAGCGATTTCATATCCACGCCGTCTTTTGTCGAAACCGCGTCGTCATACCGCAAAAACTCGGCGGTCGTCTTCTCCTTTAATCCTACGGATATTCTTTTAACGAGCGCGTAATACTTTCTGACCCGCTTAAACTTTATCCCGAGATATAGAAAAGAGAAGATAACGAATACCGCGGTTATAGGATAGATAACGAGTTTTACTTTCAGGATCTCGGGCGACGCGTACGGAAGCCCGACGTACCAAATAAGCGCGGCGACGCATAAGGCGACGAACACGAAAAGCACCGAAAAGTAAAATATCAGAACTCTGTTTCTCTGTTTTTTTGCGTTTTCCACGAATTCGCTCTTAAAATACTCTGTCATTTTACTTTCCTTGCTTCTTATTTTTCTCTTTATCCTTTTTCCTTCCGCCGCCCGTAACCGTCCGCACCAACGCGTACACGAGACCTAACCCTATCGAAACGTAGCAGATTATCCTTACGTAATCGTAAAGCCAGAGCGGAGTGAAAAATAGTACGACCGTGGCGGCGGCAAACAGGATCGCAAGATAAAGATGCAACCACTTTATGATCTTGAATATGATTTTTAACACGAACTTGATCGCCCCGAGTATCACGCCGAGTATCAGGTTCGTTTTTAAGTAGATCATTTGTTTCTCCTAACTCGTTTTTCTTGCGAACAGTCTTCCGAAAAATCCCGTGATGCCCTTTATGCTTATCGCAAAGTCGCTGACTACCGCCTCGATCTGTTCTTCTTTGCAGGTCGAATAACGCGCGGTTCTGCTGTCCGAACTGTTCTCCCTGTTATCGCCCATGTAAAAGATCTCGCCTTCGGGCACGGTTACTATAAAAGGCTCGTCCGGATCTTCGCCGTAGATAAAAGTCGAATTTTGCGATTTTATATACGGCTCGTCGAGTTCGGTAAAATCCGTTTCGCCCGCTTTTTTAAGGTACACCTTGCCGCTTAAAAATTTAAGTTCGTCTCCGCCCATTGCGATAACGCGCTTTATCAAAAGGTCGTTTCCTTTTTCGCCGCTTATTATAACGACGTCGCCGTAAGTCGCTTTTTTCACTTTATTCGCTACGATAAGGTCGCCCGTAAAAAACGTGTTTTCCATCGACGGCCCGTCTACCTGTATGTGCATGAAAACGAACGAATTAAGCAAAACCGACGCGATAAAGATCGCGACCAGAACCGAACAGAAAACGATAAACCCTCTCGTAAAGATCTTCTTTTGCGGCTTATTCTCGGAAATCTCTTCGGAAATCTCTTCCGTTTTTTCCTCTTCGGTTTCAGTTTTTACGCCGTTATCTTCGTTCATAACTTTTTACCACCTTGTCTATCTTGTCGCGCGGAACGAACACGATCCTTTTACACTTGTCGCACTTTATCTTATACTCCGCGCCTACGCGAAGTATCGTCCACTCGTTTCCTCCGCACGCGTGCGGTTTTCTGGAAACTATTTTGCCGTTCTCTTCGTAATCCAAACTTACACCCATAAAATATTGTTGACAATATATTCTTTGTCGGAGTCGGACTCGAACGCGATCGCGTCGATCCTGTCGAGATTTTTAAGCGGCATACCGTCTACCGTCTTAAACCCTCTTACGTCCAACTTAAAGTTTTGCCAGGACGCGCTGCCCGAAATGTGCACGTAATCGAGGTACTCCGTTTGCGTCCCGCCGTCTATCGCGATAAGGCTCACCTTTAACTCCGCGTCCTCTTTCCCGAACGCGTCGAAAAGAAGCATCGCGTCGTCTCTTATTTTACCGCCCTTTCCGTGCGTCTTAAACGTTAAAAGTCCGTTCTTACAGTAAACGCCGCCGACTCCCATAGGTCCGGAAAGTTTTTTTATCGCGTTGTTTTCGTTAAAGTCGATAAGCGACGCGCCGAACTCTTCGTTCTTCGGGAAGAATATGCTTCTCGAACTGTCGCGCGACGCGTAGATAATTCCGGATTTAACGATATTCCCGTCCCCGCCGTTCTCGAAGTTTACCGCCTCGACGTTGGAACAGACGCCGTACCCGTTCTCATATCGAACGGACGCGAAAACTATCGCGCGCTTGACTTCTTTTGGTAGAGAAACGGTGGCGCGGTATTTTGCGCCCTCCTTTATCTCTTCGGGAACTACGGTTTCGTAATACCTTTTTGCCGGCGACTCATCGTCGGTGGAATAGTAAAACCTTACGCTTGCCGGCGCTTTCGTGGGAAGGGTTATCTCGGCGACGAGTTTCCCGTCCGCCGTGCCGACCGAAAGTTTGGGCTCGCCTGCAAGTTCGACCTTCTCTTTTTTCAAAAACTTCGAGAAGAAGAGTTTTATCACCTGCACCGCGGAAGTTGACGCGGACTTTCTTTTGAACGAATAAAGGGTGGCTTTATACAGTCTTTCGCTTATTCTCGCCATCGTGTCGTACGCCCTGTCCACGTCGAACTCTTCGTCGCCCAAGGCGGAAAGAAGTAAACACGGACATTTGACGTGATTTGCGTACGACTGCGCCTCGATATCCGCGACGACCGCAAGTTCCTCGTCCGAAAAGTTGGGCTCTGCGTCCAAAAACTTATCGTATCCTCGGTAAGACTGCCAGCCCGCGTTTCCGACGAACACCGCGCAGTCGAGTTCCTGCGAAACGGAGGAAAGTTGCCAAAGCGACGTCGCTATCTCACCCGACGCGATCCCGCCGATCCCGTTTACAAATGGTAACGCGGAAAGGTATTTTACGACGAAATAAAGCGCTTTCGTCCAGATAAACCAGCACACTTTCTTTTCGCTTTCAAAACCCGAATAAAGTTCCTTTTTATTTCCGTTAAAGTTTGCAAAATCCAGATTTTCGGGATAGACCGTGTAGTATTCTTTTCCCGAAAACTTACCTTCGATATCCACGTTTGCGACGATGTATCCGAAAGAAAGAAGCGTTTCGGTAAGTTTTTCGTCTTCTCTATTTCCCAAAGTGTTCGGAATAAGTACCGCCGGGGCGTTATCCGTTCCCTTTTTTCTTACGAGTTCCAAAAAGACTTTCACGCCCGAAAGTTCGCCGTCGCATAAAACGTACGACCTTTCGCGGAGAACGCGCCCTTCCGTTCGTTCGTCGATTTTTTCGCAGTTTACTTCGCCTTTTATCTTAAATCCGTCCCATAATGCCGAATGCGATAGAATCCCTAATGCCATTTAGCTTATCTTCCCGTCCTGTTATGTTTTTTTTGTTTTTAGTTGATTTTTGCTTTTTTTTCGGGTATAATGTTCTCTACCCGATAAAGCCGACACTTGTAGTGTATAGTTGTAATAGTAATATTATATATCATATCGCGGGTTTACGCAAGGGTTTTTCGGAGTAAAAAAACAAAAGGCTTCCTGATGACTTTTTCGTTTTCAAAGGATTTTAAGGACGGCGGCGCGACTCTTGTCGAAAACGCCTTCATAACCGAGTATCTCCCGCTTTCTAAGGGAGACGCCGTAAGGGTTTACCTTTACGGGCTTTTCCTTTGCCAGAATCCTTCGCGCGACGAAGGAATAAAGGAGATCGCGGAAAACCTTAAACTTTCCGAAACCGAGATACTTGACTGCCTCGAATTCTGGGAGCAGTTCGGAATAATCAGCGTTCTTTCAAAAGATCCGCTTACCGTTCAGTACTACCCCCTGTCCCGCAAAAATCAGCCGAAAGCCGTAAAGTACGACTCCGCAAAGTACTCGGAGTTCACAAAAGGCGTTCAGGCGATGATCCCGTCCCGCATGATATCCACAGGCGAGTACACGGGATATTTCAATATAATGGAAACGTACGGCATAAAGCCCGAAGCGATGCTTATGATCGTCCGCTACTGCGTGCAGTTAAAGGGCGACGATATCGGCGCAAGATACATTTTCGCCGTCGCGAAAGACTTCGGAGCGAAAGGGATCACCACGGCAAGCGCGGTCGATAAAGAACTTTCCGCGTTCAATTTAAGAAAGTTCGAGGTCGAAAAGGTGCTCCGCGCCTTGGGGTCAAAACGTTCCCCCGACGTGGAAGACATAAACCTGTACAAAAAATGGACGAGAGAACTCTCTTTCGAGCCGGACGCCGTGCTGTTTTCCGCAAGCAAGTTAAAAAAAGGCAGCATGGAAAAACTCGACGCGTTTTTAATGGAACTCTTCTCCAAAAAGAGTTTCGGTACGAGCGAGATCGAAGAGTACATAAAGAACAAACAGAACGTTTTCGACCTTGCGGTCAGAATAAACAAAGCGCTTTCGGTCTACGTGGAAGTCGTCGAAACGGAGATAGATACGTACGTCAACAAGTGGCTCTCCTACGGATTTGAAGAAGACGCGCTCGTTTTTATCGCGAACAGGCTGTTTAAGACGGGTAACAACACTTTATCTTCTATGGACGAGGCGGTAGAGAACTTAAAAGAGACCGGCGCGGTGTCGCTTACCGCCGTGTCCGACTTCTACGGCGAAGAGGAAAAGGCGGACGAGTTTATTAAGCGCATACTTTTAACTTGCGGAATATCGAGAAAACCCACCCCGTGGGACAGGGAAAATCTAAAACGCTGGCGCGAGTGGAACTTTACGGACGAGATGATTTTGGAAGCCGCAAGACTTTCCGCCGGCAAATCCTCCCCCGTCTCCTATATGAACGGCATACTTTCCAACTGGAAAACGAGCGGCACTTACACGCTTGAAAACGCGGAAACAAACATACGGGTGCAGAATATCGGCGATACGCAGGAAAGTTACAACGCCGAATACGAGAGAAGGCGCATGGTCGCGATCCTTCGCGCGCAGAAGAACACCGAGCGCGCTATGGAACTTCCGGGGTTTCCGGACGTTTACAGCAGACTGTTCGCGATCGAAAAGGACATGGCGTTCGCGGAAGTCGGCGGAAATACGGAAGCGCTGAAATCGTTGGAACAGGAAAAACGGGAACTTTCCGAAAAAGCGGAAGATATGTTGATAAAAATTGGCATCACGCTTTCGGATCTTTCCCCGAAGTACGCTTGCGAGAAGTGTAACGACACGGGTTACGTCGGCACTCACCGCTGCGACTGCCTACAAAAAAAAGTCGATTAAACGGCACACGGGTATCGAAAAACGTTATTTTAAGGCATAAAAAAATCGGTCTTCCGACCGATTTTTTGTTTTACCTTTTTTTAGTCTTCGATCCTGATGCAACCGCCGATCGCGTTTACGAAGTCCGAAGATTTGATTTTTTCAAGCGCCTTGTTTATCGCGCTTTCCTTGGACTTGTGCGTGATGATAACGACTTCCGCGCTCTCGCCGTTGCCCGCGGAGATCTGCTTTACCTGTTCGATGCTTATTCCGTTCTTTGCAAAGACGCCCGTAAAGTCGGAAAGCACGCCGACCGCGTCTTTAACGATAAGCCTTACGTAATACTTGGACTTAAAGTCGGAAACGAACTTGGTCTTCGCGCCCTTGTCACCGTTAAAGCAAGAGTAGAAGTATTCGTCGTGCTTACCGGCAAAGATAACGTCGGACACGATCGCGCTGCCCGTGGGGAGCGAACCCGCGCCCCTGCCGTAAAGCATAATATCTCCCACGGCGTCGCCGTAAAGATGGACGGCGTTAAACGAGTCGTTTACCGACGCGAGCGGATCGCCGTTTTTGATAAAAGTCGGGTGAACGCGGACTTCCACGCCCTTTTCGGTGTTCTTGCCGATCGCGAGAAGTTTTAAGGTGTACCCCATTTCCTTTCCGTGCGCGATGTCTTCGGTCTTAACGCCCGTGATCCCTTCCCTGTATATGTTTTCGATGTTGATCTTGGTGTTGAAAGCAAGGCTGGATAAAATGGAAAGTTTGTACGTCGCGTCGAACGCCTCTACGTCGGCAGTCGGATTAAACTCCGCATATCCGAGCTTCTGCGCCTCTTTTAAAGCCTCTTCGTAAGACGAGCCTTCGTTCGCCATTTTGGTAAGGATATAGTTGGTAGTGCCGTTGATGATACCCTTTATCGACTGAATTTCGTTGCCCTGCATGGATTCCTGCAAAACCCTTATTATCGGCACACCGCCGACGCAGGTCGCCTCGAAGAAAAGACCGACGTTCCTTTCTTTTGCGGCAGCCTCGAGTTCGGGCCAATGTTTTGCGAAAAGTTCCTTGTTCGAAGTAACGACGGATTTTCCGCTGAAAAGCGCTTTTAAAACGAAAGTTTTCGCCGGCTCTACGCCGCCCATAACTTCGACCACCACGTCGACCGCGGGATTAGAGACGACTTCTTCTATGTTAGAAGCGATCCTGTCTTCGGAAATCCCCAACGCTTTTGCGCGCTCGATATTCTTTTCCAAGGCGCACTCGACCGTTACGTCAACGCCCTGCGTTCTTTTAAAGAACTCTTTCTTTTCGGTAAGAATCTTATACGTACCGCCGCCGACGACGCCGAGCCCTAAAATTGCTACGCCTATTTTTTTCATACGCTTTCTCCTACTTGTTCAATCCGTAAATTAAATTAAGTCCGTCTAACGTCAGAGTCCTGTCGACTCTGTTGATCGACGACACTTCTTTTGCTATTATCTCGCCCAAACCGCCGGTCGCGACTACCTTTATGTCGCTCACTTTAAGTTCGGCTTTTACTTTTTTCAGTAT
>CAMPBJ010000036.1 GCA_946637575.1 uncultured Clostridia bacterium
GGGGTTTGCCATAGGCATAACGATAGCGCCCTTCGCCATACTTCTTACCATATCTTCGGTGATAAGTCCGGGGGAACTTACGCCGACGAAAAGGTCTGCGCCGACGAGCGCTTCCGCAAGACTACCGCGTTTATCCAACTTGTTGGTAAACTCTGCGATCTCTTCTTTTACGGGGTTCATGCCCTCGGTTCTTCCCTTATAAATGATGCCCTTTCTATCGCACATAACGACGTCGCGTGCGCCCATGGATATCATAAGTTTTGCGATGGCTACGCCCGCAGCGCCCGCGCCTGAAAATACGATGGAAAGATCTTCCCACTTTTTGCCGACGATTTTAAGCGCGTTGATGACCGCCGCTACGCAGACGATCGCCGTGCCGTGTTGGTCGTCGTGGAAAATCGGGATATCGACTTCGGGATCTTCTTTTAATCTTCTTTCGATCTCGAAACATCTGGGTGCGGAAATGTCCTCTAAGTTGACTCCGCCGAAACTGCCCGCTAAAAGTTTAACCGTTTTAACGATATCATCGGGATCTTTACTTCTTATGCAGAGCGGAATAGCGTCCACACCGCCGAAAGTTTTAAATAAGACGCATTTACCTTCCATAACCGGCATACCGGCTTCGGGGCCGATGTCGCCGAGTCCCAAAACCGCCGTCCCGTCGGTAACGACGGCAACCAGGTTACCTCTTCCCGTCAACTCAAACGACTTGCTGTAATCCTTGTTGATGGCAAGGCAGGGTTCGGCAACGCCGGGAGTATATGCAAGTGAAAGATCGTCTTTGTTTTCAAGTTTGACCTTGGAAACCGTGCCGATCTTACCTTTCCACTCGCCGTGAAGTCTTAAAGATTCTTTTGCGTAATCCATAATAAAGTCTCCTTTAACTATATAATATTTTTTATTTAACGAACGCGCCGTATATCGCGCGAATACATTTTTCGTAATCTTCGTTCGCAACGCCTATGATAATGTTAAGTTCGCTCGAACCCTGATCTATCATACGAACGTTAATGCCCGCGTCTTTAAGGGCGGTAAAAAGTTTCGCCGCGGTACCGGCTCTTCTTGCCATACCGTGCCCAACGGTAGCGATGAGCGAAATGTTTTCGATAACGTGTATGTAGTCGGGCGATACGCTTTCTCTTATCTCGTTCACAAGGTCGGAAAGCACTCCGCCCTTTAACTGTTCGGACGATATTACGACGGACAGCGTGTCGATACCGGAAGGCAAATGTTCCACGCAGAGATCGTAATGCTCCAAAACCGAAAGCACGCGACGGATAAAGCCGACTTCGGAATTCATAAGCGATTTTTCAATAAGCAGAACAGTGAAGTTCTTCTTGCCGGCGATACCGGTTATGACGTTTTCCGCCGAAGTGTCGTACATCTCGTTCGGAACGATCATCGTGCCGGCGTCCTCGGGACTGAACGTGTTCCTTATATTGATCGGGATACGCCCTTTCATTACAGGGAATATCGCCTCGGAGTGAAGCACTTGCGCTCCCATATACGAAAGTTCGCGAAGTTCTTTATACGTGATCTGTTTAATGGGCTTGGCGTTTTCAACGATCCTCGGATCGCAGACTAAAAATCCGCTGACGTCCGTCCAGTTCTCGTAGATATCCGCCTTTACGCCGCGCGCGATAATAGAACCGGTTATGTCGCTTCCGCCGCGACTGAACGTCTTTACCTTGCCCTGAAAATCTTTGCCGTAGAACCCCGGTATCACCGCGCGTTCGACGGGCGCAAGTTTAATGGAGACCTTGTCGTCCGTATAGTCTTCGTTTAATTTCCCGTGGCTGTCGAACCGGATCATTTCCAGCGCGTCCATAAACTTATATCCTAAGTAGTCCGCGGTAACGACCGCGCTTAAATACTCCCCGCGGGACGCGGTAAAGTCAACGCTCTTTTCCGTATCTATATCTTTTTCTGTCTGATCCAGCACCTTTTCGATATCGAGCGTAAGCCCGAGTTCTTTCACTATCTCCGTAAATCTTTCGCGGATAACGGCGAAAGATTTTTTACAACTTCCCGTTTTTAACAATTCTTCGTGGCAAGCGTAAAGTGCGTCCGTCACCTTAACGTCCGACTTGTTTCTCTTACCCGGAGCGGAAACGACGATGTATCTGCGGCTGTCGTCGCTCTCGATGATTTTCTTTACCTGACGGATAGCGTCGGCATTTGCCATGCTCGTTCCGCCGAACTTACATACTTTCAACATATTCTAGTCCTTAATTATTTTTCTTCCTTCCAGATAATAACGCTTTTCACGCCCCTGCCCCATGGAAAAAGTCTTTCTCGGGAGCGAGCCGTTGTCCAAAACGAACTTAAACAAGTCGGATTTGTCCATTTTCTTAAAAAGAATACCGACCGAACCTTTACCGTTATCTACGAGTTCTTTTAACTCGTCGTCGCCGTGGATATAATCCACCGCTCCGCCGAATTTTTCAATGTATCCCTTTATATAGTCGTCAACGACTTTGATAGAAGTCGGAAGATCTGCACTCTTTCCGCTTTTTTCTTCTTTTCCTCTAACGTAGAACGAAAAATCCGCGTTTACATCCCTTAACCCGCCGACGAACTTATCCGAATCGACGCCTTTTACGATCCTGTGTATCGGCTCGAAATAAATCCCTTCGTCGTAAATGTTTACCGCCTCCGCCAAAGCGTAACGCGCGGGGTGATCGGCTTTTTCTTCTTCGGGAAGGCTTTCTTTTACGGCGTTCCAATGCGCCTTCGCCGTCGCAAGCGAGTGATTACCGTCGCCTACGGCAAACAAAAACTCGTCTGCCCTGCCGTATTTTTTTATCAGCCTTTCGGTGTCCAGAAGATCCCCGAACCTTTTAAGGAGCGGTTCTTTTTTCGGAACAAAGTACCCCTCTATACTGCCGCCGCCCATAGAAAGCGTAAAATCGTACAGTTTTTTATACTCGCCACGCTTTTTGTACATCTCTTCGGTAATTTCCCTTTTCTCGTCGTCGAAGAGGATCATTACGTGCGTAAACTCCGCTTTCGCGTTCTTTCTGATTTTAAGTCTCGGCGGAATACGTTCTTCGATCGTTCTTTCCGTCGCGCGGATCTTCGCGGTCGATCCCGTGTACTCGTACTTTTCTAAGTCGATTTTACCGATAAGCCCTATCCTTCTTTTAACGAAGGGCGTCGATCTCACGGTAAGGATATAGCCTTCTTCGGTTTCCTTGAACACGCCGCTATTTAAGTAGTTTTCAATGTTTTGGTTTATCTTTTCTATACGCTCGTCGCATTTGTCGTCCAAAAAGATCTCGGGAAGGATCAAGTCGAGCGTGCTTTTTTCGTTACCTATAAACTCGCGGAGTTTTTGCCAGTACGACAAATCGCTCGTAAACTGGTCGCAGGCGACGACCGCCCATTTTTCCATATCGACGGAGTCAGGCAACAATATTTTAGCGGGTAAAAAGCAGTCGTTTTTCATTTTAGTAGAGCGAAACGTTTATTACTAGAATCGTAAGCACGGCAAGGAAAAAGGAAAGTACGCCGATACCGATATTTTTCCATACGGCTTTTTTCTTGTTTCCGGTAAGATTTTCCGTCTTTTCGGCAAAGTTTCTGTCGTCTATCATAACCTTTCTCCCTTACTTTTTATATTCCTCAAACTCTTGCCAGTAGTACTTGGTAAGCGTTTTTTTCAGCGTTTCCGTGTCCGCGTATCTCGAGATCTTGCCGCCCTTTGCGATAGAAATGATCCCCGTCTCTTCGGATACGATAAGCGAAGTTACGTCGATCGTTTCGGTAACTCCGATGCCCGCGCGGTGGCGCGTGCCTAAGTCCTTCGGGATATTGTCCATCTTCTGACTTAAAGGCAGGAAACAGCCCGCGGCAAGAATACGCGTTCCGCTTATTATCATAGCGCCGTCGTGGAGCGGGGTTTTCGGGAAGAAGATGCTCTCTATAAGTTCGCTCGATATCTCGGCGTCCACCTTCGTTCCGGAATCCAGTATCTGCGACGGAACGTTCGACGACGTTAAAACTATGATCGCGCCGACGTCGTTTTTCGACATATTCTGAAGCGCGCGAATTATCTCGTCGATACTCTCTTCCACTTTTTCCTTATCGACGCCGTTATTCGCTCTTTTAAGTTCGGCAAGTTTTACCGCCTTTCTGTTCCAGATAATACGCTTTATCTCAACGGGGTAAAGCATGAAGATTATTACGATGAAGATCGCCGGAACTAAAAGGAAGATCGCGCTGTTTATTTCGTTCACGCTTACTACGACGATCCCGAATACTATCATCGAAATAACGAAAAGTACGACGATGGACTTCGAGTCGTTCTCGAATAAAAACTTTATCATAAAGAAGTAAATAAGAGTAAACGCCAACACGCCGAGTATCACCGCTACCGTGATAAGCGGTTCGGACGTAAATTTTTGGAAAAAGTTGATCAATCTGTCAAACATTTCATCTCCCCCTTAAAGCGCCAGAAGTTTAAGCACCGCGTAGTCGAGCGCAGACCCGCCGTCTATTTTACCGTTCTTTATCCGATAGTCGAAGTCCGAAAGCATATCCACCGCCTGTTTTAAGGCGCGTTTTTTGAACATTTTCGCCTGCGCTTTGGACGTCCTTATCAAAAACGCCTGCGATTCTTTGAGTTTTAGTTCCCGGAACAGTTCTTCTTCGTTCAGATCGCTTATAGCGACGAAAAGAAGACGCCTGAAATAAGTATATATGTTAGATATTATCCTTTGCGGACTTTCGCCCAAAGACAGCATTTCTTTTATCGTAAAAATCGCGGTCTCTCGCTCTTTTTTGCCTATGTGCTCCGCAAGTTTGTACATTTTATATTCGTTGTCTTTATTGACTATATCCGAAACTTCTTTTCTTCCGATAGTTCCGCCTTTTCCGGCGTAGGCTATGAGTTTTTTGGTTTCGAGTTCTACTCTGGACATATCTCCCAAGGTAAACGACCAAACGTCGAAAGCCGAGGACTCTTCGATATAAACGCCGTTCCGCTTGCATTCTAAAACGATCCAGCGGATTATCGTTTCCCTATCCGCCCTGCCGCAGTTTACGACCGAAAGCGCGGGGAACTTTTTTAACGGCGCGTGCGCCTTCTTATTGACGATCGCAAGCACGCTCCCTTCGTGCGTTTCGCTTAAATACGGCGAAAGTTTACTAAGCGCCTTTTCGTCGGGATAAAACTCCTTTACCACGGTAAGCCTTGTTCCGGAGAAAGAAAAGGAGTCCAAAGAAGACAAAACGGCGTCCACCCCGTCTTCGCCGCTAAACACGGCAAGATCTAACGCGGGGTCTACGACGAAAGTAGCCCTTAAAAGTTCCACGCCCCTTGTCAAAAAGAACGCGTCTTCCCCTTCGAAGAGATACGCACCGAACTTTTTCCCTTCTTTCAGCGCTTTTTTATAATCAACAAATTCCAACTCGCACTACCTTGCAAATCATTTTAACATTTTTTATCGATCTTTGCAACAATAAAGACGGCTTATTTTAACCCTTTATCCAAATAAAAGGTGTATATCCCGTCCGTCTCGCCGTCTTCGTACGAATCGTTCCGACAAAACGACACGACGGTTTTGGCAGCGGTTCTCGTTTTTATCTCGCTTAAATAGTCTATGCCGACCGCCACGTCGTACTTTCCGGTTATATCCCCGTACCCGCCGTCTTTCTCCCCGAAACGCTTAAAGAACGCGACCGTCCTGCCGTTTGCCGTCAGCACAGCGGACTGTCCTTTCGCGGCGTAACGCACCGTAAAGCCTCCGAACGCTATATCCGTTTCGTCGGTAAATATTACCGATATATTCGGGAAAGACCTTTCTACCGCTCTCTTAAAGTCCGCGTCTTCGCTCCCGAAAACGTAAAGCCGTTCCACTTTCAGTTCCGAATACACTTTGGTAAGTATTATCTGTTCGTCGGCACTGCAGTCTAATATAAACAGCGCGGCAAGACTCTCGACGTTCTTTCTCTCTTTAAGCCGTCTTACCGTACTCTTTGAAAACGATTCGCTTGCGGCGGCGACCACCATTACGGACTGATCTTCGCACGATACCACCGCGCCCGAAAACCGCTCCCCGCCCGTTACGTAACATTTTACGCTTTTATGCTCGCCGATAGTTAAAACGGTGCAACCTGTTAAACTCACCGCCATAAAAATTGCCGAAAAAATTATTGCGACGCTTTTCTTTAAGTTTAAAAGTCCGCTCGAGAAAAAGAACGAAAGGTAGTAAAACAACGAGAATATCCCGACCGAGATACCGCCGACCATCAGCGCGCCGTAATCGAAAAAAGTTACGACGCCCACCGCGACTTTAAGGGCGTAGTTTATAGGGTACAACAGCACGGCGGAAAGGGAGAAGATACCGCCGATAATACAGAGTATGAAAAGCAAAATAAAGAGAACGCCGACTACGGGTATAAAAATAAGGTTGAAAGGCACCGCGACGAGCGAAAACTTGCCGAACGCAATAAGAGAAACGGGAATACCCGCAAAAAACGCGGATACTACCGCGCCGAGACTAACCGCGATCTTTTTAGGCAAAAACTTAAACGCTTTTGCGATAGGACGGGTAAAAAGAGTGATAAAGATAACGACGGAAAACGAAAGTTCGAACCCTACGCAAAAGAGTTGCACGGGAGATATCAAAAGGACTATCGTCATCGCGCAAAAGACGGAAGAAAGCCCGTCGTAGCGTTTTCCGATTATTTTAGAAAGCAAAAGGACGGCACACATAACGGTCGCGCGGAGCGAAGACGCGGAAAACCCGCAAACGCCGGAGTAAGCGACTAAAATAAGGACGGTGATGACGGAAGAGAGTATTTCGTTCATCTTGAGTTTTCTGAAGATAAACGAGAAGATAAGCGCGACAAAACCTATGTGAAGCCCGGATACCGCGAACACGTGCGCGATCCCAGCGTTTCTGAATCCGTCTATTACTTCCTCGTCGATAAACGAGTCGTCACCGGTAAGAAGCGCGTACGCTACCGAAAATTCCGCGCTGTCAAGCCCCGATTTTAACGAGTTTCTTATCCACACGTTCGCGTCCTCGAAAAAGGTTCGGTAGTTGCCGTAGACTGTCAGATCGCCTGCACGAACGGTAGAAGTGTATCTTTTGTTCGCTTGCACTTTCTCCGCGGAAAACTCTCCCTCGTAAAACAAGGACTCGTCGTAGATCTTTTCGGTAAACCTTACCTTGTCCCCGATATCAAGCCCCTTTTCTCCGTACACGTACAAGGTTAAATCATACTCGGAGTTTACGTCGGATAAGATAAGGTCGGTTATGACCGCCTTTTCGCCGTAGTCGGTTTTTACCGCGCTTTTAACCCTTCCCGTTACGCTGTATATGTGGCTGCCGCGCTCCGCGTCTTTGTACCGCGTAAGCGAAAAGTAAAAGGAAAACGCGGAGAAAATAAAAAATACGACCGCAAGAATTAAAAGCGGTACTTTGTGATTTACTCTCCCGAAAAAGAAGAAAAGAGAAAGAATAAGCAGAGCAAAAAAGAAAAACGGAATAAGTAAAGCAATTATTCCGCTTTTATAAAAGACGAAAGAAGAGAGTATGCCGAAGACAACGCTTAACGCGACGATCAGAGCGGGTCTTAAATTCAAAAGCTTTCTTCTTTCGCGCATAATAAAGTCCTTTTTGTCGATATACGAAAATTTTACGGCATTTAGGGTAAAAAGTCAACGGGGACGTTTGATTATTCGGTTAAAATCTGCTAAAATATATCTTGCCTTCGCGGTGCGATAGGAAGAGTGAAAAAAATCCACAATAATATTATTAAAGGACGTGGTCCGGGCGGGATAGCGGTGCTTCGGGTTGGCGCTCAGCAACCGATGATCGAAGATGCGAATACCGTCCGCGCGTTTCTTGCCCGTTGAAAAACCGGGTTATTATTTCTCTTCCGTCGGCCGATGAAGGTTTTTTTATATTTTTCGTATAACGTTTGACTTTTCTTTTCGATTGTTATATTATATAAAGGCTGTAAGAAAGAA
>CAMPBJ010000037.1 GCA_946637575.1 uncultured Clostridia bacterium
TACCAAACGAAACCCGTCTTTTGACGTGGTTTCGGTTGGTTTTCCCGTAACACAATACGGACTCCCGAGTTCGGTCGGCTTTGACGGACTCACCCACGGGCAAGACCATCGTAGCGTTAGCGGAGATGCTTCTCGGCGGGTGTACCAAACGAAACCCGTCTTTTGACGTGGTTTCGGTTGGTTTTCCCGTAACACAAAGGACGAATACTGATGAGAGAAAAGATAATAAAACTGTATCTTATAATAAAACTCGTTCTGTTCTCGCTTATCAGCGCGGAAATTCTGGTTATACGGTTATTTTTGCTCGAACATTTAAGATTCTTTATAGGCGGACTTTTGATCCTTTACGCCGTGGAAGAGTTTTCTTACGCGCTTATCTTCGAGCGGAAGAACATACTTGCGCGCGACAAGTTTTTCGTGGGAGCGGTAGAGTTCGTGTTCGGGATAGTCGTGCTTATCTTCGATTTGAGTTTCGAGAGCGTGTGCGTCGTTTGGGGAACGTGGTCGATACTCCGCGAGTCCTTCGAAATACGCGAGATGATAACCGAAACAAAACATATTCCCGTTAAGATAATAAGCGGAATAGAATCGACGGTAGTGCTTATCCTGTTTACGACGCTGATAATCTCCCCCACCGAACACGAGGCAGGCATACACCTTTACGTGATGCTCCCCGAACTTCTCCTTAACCCGCTCGTTCCGTTGATCGACTTAATGTTGCCGTCAAAAAAGAAAAACTAATTCTAAAATCAAAAGACGCCCGTAGTTCTCGCTACGGGCGTCTTCTTTTTTTAACGGTTATTTTGCCTGTTTTTCAAGTAATTCTTTTATTTGCTCCAACAAGCCTTCGGTGGTGTGCTTTTTCGCTTCCGCGTCTGCTTTTGCCTGTTCCTCGGCAAGTTTTTCCGCCTCGGCTTTCGCTTTTGCGTCCCTTTCGGCAATGTACTTTTTAACTTCTTCGCGACTCTTATAGTTTAAGCCCGCTTTCTTCATTTCCTTTCTTGCGGCTTTGTACTCTTTCAGTTCGTCGCCGAGTTTTTTGTTGCCGTTCGACACATTGTTTACGGTCTTTACGATAGCGAAAAGAACGAGCGCGACTAAAATAAAGTTGATGACCGCGCTGATGAACGCGCCCCAGTCGATATAGATCGAACTTGCAAGGTCGATAACGCCTTCCGCGTCGTAAGCGGGTTTAAGCATAGTAACGGCGGACGCGAGCGCGTCTTCCCCGCCGATTACCGACGCTAAGAACCAGTTGATGAGCGGCTGCAAAATGTTTGCGGTAAGCGCAGTTACGATAGCGGTGAACGCACCGCCGATGATAACGCCGACTGCAAGATCCATAACGTTGCCGCGAGTGATAAACTTTTTGAACTCTCCGAAAAACTTCTTCATTTTTCTTTCTCCTTTCGTTTTTCTTTTTTATTTTAAATATACGAGCAGATTAACTGCCGATATTATCAGAAGATATAGTGAAAACCACTTGTAATTCGCTTTCTTTATAAGAGTCAGCATAAACGAAACCGCGATATACCCGGTTAAAACGGCGGTCAGAACGCCGAGTAGTAATGGAACGACGCTTATATCCCCCACCGTGCCGCTTTTGACGATATCGACGGAAGAAAGAACCGTAGCCGCTAAAATAATCGGGATACTCATCAGAAAAGTGAACGCGCCGTTTTCTTTTCCGTTTACGCCCGCAAGCGTTCCGAAAGTCAAAGTCGATCCGCTGCGCGAGATCCCGGGGAGAACCCCCACCGCCTGACCGAAACCCATAACCGCCGCCGTTTTGACGTTTATAGGTCTAAAAAACGCGCTCCTTTTCGCTTTCCGTTCGGCAAAAAGCAGTTCTAACGCCGTAACGGAGAACGTAACGGAAAGCAGCCAGATCCTTCCGGAAAAAAGTTCTTCGATCCCGATGAGTTTTTCAAACACCAGCCCGAAAACTCCCGCCGGAACGGTCGCAAGGCATAAAAGTAAGAACTTGCGCCACTTATCCTTAAACAGCCCCGCGATCTCTTTTTTTAAAACGATCAGCACGGGGATAAGCGTGCCTATATGTAGCATCACGGTATAAAAGACCGTGTTTTCGGTGATCCCGAAATAGTGTTGCAGTAAAAGAAGGTGTCCGCTCGAAGACACGGGAAGAAATTCGGTAAGCCCCTGGACTGCGCCGAGAAGTATCGCTTGCCAGATCTCCATTAAGAGCGCATCTCTTCTTCAACCATTTTAATAAACTCTTTGACCGCGAACGTAACCGTGTCGCCCTTAGGCAGCGCGAGACCTATCGCGCGCGTGGGGAGAGACGGTTCGGTTTTTATCTCTTTTAATTCGCCCGACAAAAGTTCTTTTTTAGCGAACTCTCTCGGCACACACGCAACGCCTATGCCGTTTTTGGCGAGTTCTATCATTAGTTCCAAACTTGCGACTTCGATCTCGGGGTGCAAGTGGATACCGAGCGAGTGAGCGAAAGTTACTATCGCCTGTCTCGTCGCGGTGGAAAGTTCGAGCATAAGTAACGGATAGTGCTGTAACTTTCCGAGTTCCACCGTGTTTTCGGTAAGTTCCTTAAACTTTTCGTTTGCAACGAAGGTGTCGTGCAAGGGCATTACCGTGCTTAAAAGGTTTATGTACGAATCGTCGATGGGAAGATTCAAAAACCCGATGTCGCCTTTCTTGTTTTTAAGGCAGTCTATCGTTTCCGCGGACGTGCAGTTTTGCAAAATAAGGTTCACGTCGGGATATTTTTCGTGGTATTTTTTGATGACGGGTATTAAAAAATGCTGACTTACCGTGTCCGACGCGCAGATTTTGACCACGCCCGTTGCGGTGTCTTTTAATTCGATGAGTTTATCTTCCGCCTCGGATATGAGTTTAAGCGCCTGTTCTATCGCGGGGAAAATCTGTTTCCCGCCCGTTTCGGAGAGTTCCATGCCTTTATGCGAGCGCACGAAAAGTTGCCCGCCAAGACCGCTTTCCAACTGTTTTATCGCCTGTGAAACGGCGGGTTGGGATATGTAGAGTTCTTCGGCGGCTTTAGTTAAACTTCCGCACTTGGCGACTTTGTAAAACACTCTGTACAGTTCAAGGTTTACCATATTATTTCCCCACGCAGAATTTTTTGAAAATGTTGTCGATTATCTCTTCGGTCGCGGTAAGTCCGGTTATTTCGCCCAAAGCGTCCCACGCGGACTTTATATCTATCGACAGAACGTCGAAGGTCTCCCCGATATTTTCCCGCGCGTCTTCAAGACTGTTTTTCGCCCTTTTAAGCGCGTCGTAGTGCCTTTCTTCGCACAAAAACTCGCCGTTTAAGTCCA
Source organism: uncultured Clostridia bacterium (assembly GCA_946637575.1). Lineage (GTDB taxonomy): Bacteria > Bacillota > Clostridia > Christensenellales > Borkfalkiaceae > UBA1259. Next base: position 3,321 of record CAMPBJ010000037.1, read on the forward strand.
CCGCGCCGACCGTCTTTTCGATAAGTTTTTCACGGAGTTTATCTAACCCCGTCTTTTCTTTTGCCGAAACGTAAACGTCCGCAAAGTCGAATTTTTCGTCGCACTCGTCTATCTTGTTGACAACATGTATCACGTTGCCGTCTTTTACTAAATCTTTTATCTTCGCATCTTCGTCGTTAAAGTTGCCCGCGTCGATCATAAAGAGAATAAGGTCGCTACTCTCCGCGATCTTTTTGGAAAGAGTAACCCCTATGCTCTCTATATCTCCTGCGGAATCTCTTATACCTGCGGTGTCGAAAAAATTAAACCTTACGCCGTCTATATCGACTGAGCCTTCGACCGCGTCCCTCGTCGTTCCGGGGGTGGAAGATACGATCGCCTTGTCGTAATCTAAAAGCGCGTTTAAAAGCGAACTCTTTCCCACGTTCGGTTTTCCGACTATCGCGACCTTAACTCCGCTTTTTATAACTCTTCCCACGCCGTACGTGGATAAAAGAGCGTCGATCGAATTTAAAACTTTCTCTATCGCGCTATTTACCGCGTCCGCCGTCGTCTTATCTAAGTTTTCTTCGGGAAAGTCCATATCCACGTCGATGGCGGAGAGCGCGTCGGTAAGGATATCCTGCATCTTATGTGCTTTTGCCGAAAGTTTTTCTCTATAAAGAGAATACCCCGCCTTTACCGCGGACACCGACTCTCCGTTTATCATATCGATAAGCCCTTCCGCGGAAGATAGGGAAAGTTTTCCGTTTATAAACGCGCGTTTTGTAAACTCGCCGTTCGTCGCAAGTCTCGCCCCGGATTTAAGCGCGTATTTTAGCACCCCTTTTGCGATCGCGACTCCGCCGTGGATATGAAACTCCACGGTGTCTTCGCCCGTAAAACTTTTCGGGGCTTTAAAATAAACGCACATACCGAAGTCGGTAAAACCTTCGCCCTGCACTTCGCCGACGTACATTTTGTTCGGGATAAAGTCAATAACTTTCGTCTTTCCCACAGGACGGAACATCTTTTCCGCAACGGATAATGGGGAAGAACCCGAAAGTCTTATCACCGCGACTCCGCTCGTAACGAGTCCCGTGGAAATTGCGACTATATTATCACTCGTCATAACTATTCGTCGTCTTTTTTATCGTCTTTTTTGTCGTCCGAGAACTCCTCGAAAGGATCTCCGCCTTCGTGAAAGTCGCGCTCCTTAAAGTCCGTAAACGGCTCGGATTTCCCGCCGTCTCCGTTATTTTGCGTAAAACCGCGGCGTTCGGCGTAGTAACGCTCGTATCTTTCGCGGATATACTCCGCGTAATTTATGCCTTTCCTATTTCTTACCGCGAACACGAACACCGGGAAAAGCGGCAAAAATATCGAAAGCAGACTTGCAAGCAGATAATGTTCGGGCCAGAACTTGCGGAAGAGCGAAAAATACAGACTTACTTCTATAACTATGGTAACGAGCCCGCCTATCATATTGAAGATACGGAGTATCGACATAAACGTAAGTACTCCCTGCGGATACCCGTTGACGAACCCTTCTACGTAAAAACTTTGATTAAAAGGATACGCGGATATGCCAGAAACTTCGTACGCGCCGCCCGTGTAGTAAACCCTTGCGCTGTCGCCCGTTTGGAGAAGGTAGGACGCAAGCGGATAGTAACTTAAAACGGTGTTCGCAAAAGATATGAGCGAAAACGCCGTGTAAAGCAAGCAGAGAATAAGCGCGACGCTTTTATAAGACTTTCCGAAAAATCCGGAAGAGTCGCCTATCGCCTTGCACGCGGGATAGATCCATACAAGCGGAATAAAGGAAAGATAAGCATTCTTTACCCCGCTGCCCTTCGCAAGTTTATATACCCCGATCGAACGGAGAAAGTAAAACGCGACGATTATTGATAAGGTTATCGCCGCCGTCGCGATAAGATATCCCTTCGGAACGTTTATAACCGCGTCCGTTCCGTACACTATAAAAAACATATTCTTATTCTCCCGTCAATATGCTCTCGCAAAAATAACTTTATGTTTCGCCGGCTTTCCGCAGATAGCGCACTTTTCGGGCACGCCCTCTTCGTCGCACATGACTCTTGCGGTCGCCTGCGCGTACTCTTTAACCTTATCTTCGCACTCACGGCAACCGCACCACCCGGCTTTAACGAAGTTTTTCCCTTCTACGCCGGATAATATACCGTCGAGCGAATCCGCCTCGACTATCTTTTTATCCCTTCTCTCTCTCGAAGAAACGAGCATTTCTTCCTGCATTTTAGAAAGCGTTTCGGGGATATAAGCCGCAAGTTCTTCTATCTTTACCGTGGTCTTTTCGAGCGTATCGCGGCGAACGACTACGGCGACGCCGTTTTCGATATCCCTCGGTCCTATTTCGATCCTTACGGGAACGCCTTTCATTTCCCACTCGTTAAACTTCCAACCTGGGCTCATATCGCGGCAGTCGGTCTCAACTCTTATTCCCGCTTTTTTTAGCGCGGACTCTATCTCCTTTGCCTTTTCTATAACTCCGCCCTTATGCGCGGCGACGGGAACGACGATAACTTCGATGGGCGCGACGAAAGGTGGAAGAACGAGCCCCCTTTGGTCTCCGTGCGCCATAATGACCGCGCCTATAAGTCTTGTGGAAACGCCCCAGCTCGTAGTGTAGCCGTATTTAAGCGTTCCGTCCTTATCGAGATACTTTATGTCGAAAGATTTAGCAAAATTCTGCCCCAAATAGTGCGAAGTACCCGCCTGCAACGACTTTCCGTCAAGCATCATCGCCTCCATACCGAAGGTGGCGACAGCACCCGCAAATTTTTCCTTTTCGGTCTTTCTTCCGCAGATAACGGGGATAGCGAGCGTCTCTTCCGCAAACTCTTTATAAACGCTGAGCATACGCATGGTGTTTTCCATCGCCTCTTCTTCGCTCGAAAACACGGTGTGTCCTTCCTGCCACAAAAATTCGCTCGTACGGAGGAAAGGACGGGTGGTCTTTTCCCAACGCATTACGTTGCACCATTGATTCATTATGACGGGCAGGTCTCTATAAGACTGTATCCATTTAGAGTACATCGTGCCGATGATCGTTTCGCTTGTAGGACGGATCGCAAGCGGTTCGTCGAGTTTCGCTCCGCCCGCGTGGGTTACGACCGCGACTTCGGGCGCGAACCCTTCGACGTGTTCCGCCTCTTTAGTAAAGTAACTCATAGGGATAAGGAGCGGAAAATACGCGTTCTTCGCGCCGTTTTCCTTAAACCTTCTGTCCAAATCCTTCTGTATGTTTTCCCAGATCGCGTACCCGTAAGGACGGATAACCATAGTACCCTTTACCGGTCCGTAATCAACGAGCCCCGTTTTTAACACGACGTCGGTGTACCATTGCGCAAAGTTTTCTTCGATATCCGCTATTTCTTTAACAAATTGCTTTTCCATTTCAGTCCTCTCCGTAAGCCTCTTTCGGTTATGATTTTTGTCAGAATTCACCACTCTGATATTTCTTTTGATTATATCAAATATATTTACGGATATCAAGTTTTTTTGACGATAATGTTGTAAAAGGCTTGTAAAAGGACGGCGTTTATTATATAATATTTCCGAAAACACGCCAAGAAAATTGCGTTTTTAGAAGGAGAACGATATGCAAGACATTAAGGAACTCACGGTAAATTCGATCAGGGTATTATCCGCCGAAGCGATCCAAAAGGCAAACTCCGGTCACCCCGGCATGCCCCTCGGTGCGGCGCCCATCGGTTATTCGATTTTTACTAATATGGTTTTTAATCCGAAAGACACCGCGTTCGATAATCGCGACAGGTTCGTGCTTTCCGCGGGCCACGCGTCCATGCTCGACTACGCGCTCTACTACCTTTTCGGTTTCGGCTTAAAGAAAGAAGACATCGAAAACTTCCGTCAGCTCGGCGCAAGAACGGCGGGGCACCCCGAATACAAGGTCTGCCCGGGAGTTGAAACTTCCACCGGTCCTTTAGGTCAGGGTATCGCGAACGCCGTAGGTATGGCGATCGCGGAAAACTATCTTGCCGAAAAGTTCAATAAAGAAGGTTTCCCCATCGTCGACCACTACACTTACGCGTTAGCGGGCGACGGCTGTATGCAGGAAGGCATGGAAAACGAAGCGGCGTCTCTTGCCGGTTCTCTTAAACTCGGAAAACTCATCGTCTTCTACGACGATAACGATATCACCATCGAAGGTTCTACGGACATTACTTTTACCGAAGACGTCGGCAAACGCCACGAGGCGCTCGGCTGGCAGGTCTTAAAGGTAAAGGACGCGAACGATCTTGCCGCGATCAACCGCGCCATCAAAAAGGCGAAAGCCGAAAAGGAAAAACCGTCGCTTATCATCATTAAGTCGGTTATAGGTTACGGTTCTCCGCTCGCCGGCAAAGCAAGTTGCCACGGCGCGCCCTTAGGCGAAGAAAATCTCGCCGAATTAAAGAAAAATCTTAACTGGAACTACGCGCCTTTCGAAGTCCCCGAAGAAGTCTTTAAGCATTGCAGAAAATTCGCAAACAAGGGAAAACGCACCGAAAAAGCGTGGAAACTTCTCTTTAAAGAATACGAAGAAAAGTACCCCGAACTCGCGGAAGAATATAAAGCGTGGAAGGAAAGAAAACTTCCCGATTTAAAGAATATCGACGAACTCTGGGAGTTCCCGAAAGAC
>CAMPBJ010000038.1 GCA_946637575.1 uncultured Clostridia bacterium
CCGTTGGCAGCGGAAAAGGCGGAGTCGGGAAGCCGTTTATAACTTCCGCGCTCGCCGTAGAAACACGAAGGCTCGGCTATAAGACCGCGATACTCGACGCGGATATAACCGGACCGTCTATCCCGAAACTTTTCGGAGTAAAGGGGAAGGCAATCTCTCCCGACGGGAAGTATCTTCTTCCGCTTTCTACGACGACGGGGATACGCACTATGAGTATCAACTATCTTTTAGAGTCGGACGACGATCCGGTTATCTGGCGCGGTCCCGTAATATCCGGAACGGTAAAGCAATTCTGGTCGGACGTTATATGGGACGACGTGGACTATATGTTCGTGGATATGCCTCCGGGAACGGGCGACGTTCCGCTTACCGTTTTTCAGAGCATTAAAATAGACGGCATAATCGTCGTAACTTCTCCGCAGGAGTTAGTGTCGCTTATCGTCGCGAAAGCGGTAAAAATGGCGAAGATGATGAACGTAAAAGTCTTAGGAATAGTTGAGAATATGTCTTATTTTATCTGTCCTTCGTGTAACGAAAAGCACGAGATATTCGGGAAAAGCAACGTTTTGGAGACCGCGAAGAAATTCGGGATCGAAAAGGTGGTTAAAGTGCCGATAAATCCGAACGTTGCGCGCCTTTCGGACGAAGGGAAGATAGAACTTATCGAAGGAAAGTTTTTAGAAGAACTTGAGGATTTAATCAAGGAGTAAAATGGGCGAAAAAAGGTACGTCTGCATCGACTTGAAGAGTTTCTTCGCGTCGTGCGAGTGCGCGGAAAGGGGGCTCGATCCCTTTAAGGTAAATCTGGTCGTAGCCGATCCGGACAGATCGGTCAATACCGTTTGCCTTGCGATAACTCCCGCGATGAAGGAACTCGGCATAAGGAACAGGTGCAGGATACGCGAGATCCCCAAAAACGTGGAGTATATCGTGGCAAAGCCGCGTATGCGCCTTTACATGAGAAAGTCAGCCGAAATATACTCCGTGTACCTTAACTATATTAGCCCCGACGATATACACGTTTACTCCGTGGACGAGTGCTTTATCGACGTTACGGACTACATGAAACTTTACGGCAAGACCGAGTTCGAACTTGCGAAGTTTTTGACCGAAGAAGTTTACAAAAAGACCAAGATACGCGCGACCGTGGGGATAGGGACGAACCTTTTTTTAGCCAAAGTCGCGCTCGACGTTACCGCCAAAAAATCCCCCGATTTTATGGGTTTCCTGGACGAAGAGAAGTTTAAAAAAGAAATGTGGCATCACACCCCCATAACGGACGTATGGAACGTGGGGATAGGAACTGCGAAAAGGCTTGCAAAGTACGGCGTACACGACCTGTACGGCGTCGCGCACTTCGACGAAGGGATACTGTATAAAGAGTTCGGGGTAAACGCGGAACTTCTTATCGACCACGCGTGGGGGAAAGAGCCTTGCACGATCGCCGACATTAAAAAGTACAGGACGAGATCCGCGTCGCTTTCAGTTTCGCAGATACTGTTCCGCGACTATAAAAGGGATAACGCTTTTACCGTGCTCAAAGAGATGCTGGACGGACTGGTGCTGGAACTTATCGACAAAGAATTAGTTGCGGGCGGGGTTTCGCTTTACGTCGGGTACTCCCGCGACGAAGAAGGGAGCGCCGGCGGAACGATGAAACTTCCGGGATACACGGACTCTTACAGGAAACTTCTTGAAGTCTTTAAGAAAATGTACTATGAAAGGACGGCGGATAAGCCGATAAGACGGCTTGGTTTGGGGCTTACCGATTTAGAGGATAACTCGTTTCGAACTGTGGACTTTTTTACCGACGAAAAGACGGAGGGAAAGGAACGCGATATTTCCGAAACGGTGATAGGAATAAAGAAAAAATTCGGTAAAAACGCTATCGTAAAGGGTACGAGTTTTGAGGAAGGTGCGACGGGGATCGAGCGCAACAAAATGGTAGGAGGGCATAACGGTGGGGAAGATTCCGACTGGTAAAATGCCGATAGAAGAACGCGCGAAACAGTTTATGCCTTTTGCCGCCCTTCGGGGGTTCGGGAAGGTCATTAAAAAAGAAGAGAAGATAAAGACCGAAAAGCCGCAACTTTCAGACGAAGAGATCGAAGAACTTAACGCGGTCGCGAGCGTGTTAAAGAAAGGCGACCTTGTAAAAATAAAATATTACGACGGCGAGTTTATAAGAGAGAGCGTAGGGGCTGTTACGGAGTATAACCCGACGATGCGGTATTTAAAGGTAATTAAAACGGCGATAAGTTTTTCAGACGTTTTAAAAATCGAGTTTTTTCAGGAAAAAGAAGAAAAATAAAAAAACATGTAAAAAGTTTAAGGTTTCCGCTTGTTATTTTTTTTGTTCCGTAGTAGAATATAATCGGAGAATTTGGGGGCTTACGGAGAATAAAAAATGAAGTTTATACCTACGCTTGACAAAAAGTTTACGCCGATGAGCGTCGTTTTAAGGGATTTTAAAAACGAAGTCGCAAAGTCGGAGAACAAAACGCTTAAAATATGCGTCGAAAGGAACGACGGATATAACTATATCTACGAATTGAAGATTTTTGCCGACGAGAGCAAAAACGAACAAAACTACTTCGTCGCCGAGAGGATCATAAAGTCTATCCTTTGGGTTACGGGCGGATACAAGATCTATATATCCGGCGACGAGTATATTTACGAGAGAATAAAGGCCGACTATACCGAAAAGGGCGCGAGAGCGTTCGACGTCGACTTTATGCAGACGGTTTACGAAAAGCCGTTCGAAGTAATAAGGGCGGAGGGAGACGCTTTCCCGAAGCTGTCTTTGTGTTCGGTAAAGATCGGCGGACATCTCGACGGTTGCAGGATCGGTTTCGACGCCGGCGGAAGTGACAGAAAGGTTTCCGCCGTAATCGACGGCAAGGTCGTGTACAGCGAAGAAATCGTTTGGTTTCCGAAGATAAACTCTGATTATCACTATCACTACGACGGAATACTTACCGCGATGAAGACCGCGGCGAGCAAGATGCCGAGGGTGGACGCTATCGGCGTTTCGTCCGCGGGCGTTTATATCAACAATAAGATCATGGTCGCGTCGCTTTTCTTAAAAGTTCCGAAAGAGGACTATAAAGCGCACGTTCAGACGATGTATCTTGACGTAGCAAAAGAGATCGGCGCGCCTATCGAAGTCGCAAACGACGGAGACGTTACCGCGCTTGCCGGCGCTATTGACTTAAACGACAACTGCGTTTTAGGCATCGCGATGGGAACGAGCGAGGCAGGCGGATATATCAACGACAAGGGACTGTTAAACGGCTGGCTCTCCGAACTTGCGTTCGTCCCCGTGGACTTTGAAAAAAGCGCGATGGTGGACGAGTGGAGCGGGGATTACGGTTGCGGAGTAAAATACTTCTCGCAGGATTCCGTGATAAAACTTGCCGAAAACGGCGGATATAAGTTTAAGGAAGGTTTGTCGCCCGCCGAGAAACTTAAAGAGATACAGGGGCTTATGGAAAAGGGCGACGATCTTGCAAAGGAGATATACAAGTCCATAGGTATTTACTTAGGCTACGCTATACCTTACTATTCCGAATTCTATAAAATCAAACACTTATTGCTTCTCGGAAGGGTAACGAGCGGTGAGGGCGGCGCGTTGATCGTCGAAAACGCCAAAAAGGTATTAGAGGCAGAGTTCCCCGAATTTGCGGACGTTGACATTACGATGCCAGACGAGTCGAATAAGAGAGTAGGGCAGAGCATTGCTGCGGCGTCTTTACCTGAAACGAAGTAAGAAAAAAAAGAAGATAGAATATATAGGAGAAAACAGTATTATGAATTACAAAGACACATTGATGTGGAAAGAAATCAGCGAAACTCCGGCGATATTCGGAAGAATATTCGACGCTAACAAGGACGTTATGGCAAGCCTTGTTTCCGCGATAAAAGGCGGCAAGGCGACGAACTTCGTTGCTGCGGCAAGGGGCACGAGCGACCACGCTCTTATCTTTTTTAAGTACGCTTTGGAAGTCAACTCCAACTACACCTGCGGACTTTCCGCACCCAGCGTCATCACGCTTTACAAAGGTAAAATAAACTATGCAAACAGCATCGTTATCGGGTGCAGTCAGAGCGGCAAGGCGGCGGACGTTTTGGAAGTCTTAAAGAAAGGTAACGAACAGGGCGCGATCACTATCGCCGTAACCAACGACGTAGAAAGCCCCATGGCAAAGGAAGCGAAGTTCCACCTTTTCTGCGACGCCGGACTTGAAAGTTCCGTCGCGGCGACGAAGACGTTCAGCGCGCAGCTTTATCTTCTCTTGTGGCTTGCGTCCGAACTTTCCGAAAAGAAAGACTATATCTTTAACTTGAAGAACTTAAAGCCGGAGATCGAGGCTGTGATCCCGCAGATAGACGAACTTACCACGAAGTATGCGGAAAAGTTCAAGGAAATGAAGAGCGGATTCGTTCTTTCCCGCGGTCTTACTTACGCTATCGCGTTAGAGGCGACCTTAAAGTTACAGGAGACGAGTTATATCCAGATGAAAGGCTACGCAGGGAGCGACTTCTATCACGGACCTATGGCTATGGTAAACGCGGAAACCCCGGTAATTATCTACTGCGCTAAAAACGACGGCGACGACGAAATGCAGGCGCTCGTCCGCGCGGATCAGATAAAACTTATAGAAAAGATGCTCTCTCTCGGCGCACCGGTACTTTTAGTTACGAACGACTTTATCCTGACCAACAAGTTCAAGAAGGTAAACGAAGCGTTCTTAAACTTCAACCTTCCCGAAGAGTTCGCGATGTTCGCGTTCGCACTCTTCGCGCAGATGTTCGCTTGCAAAGTATCTTGCGGTATCGGAAACAACCCCGACGCCCCGAGAGCGCTCAACAAGATCACTATCACGAAGTAATAAAAAAACGATAAAAAACAGCCCGCAAGGGCTGTTTTTATTTGCAAAAAAGGGAATAGGAAAATAAAAAACCCGACGGTACAAACCGTCGGGTTTTGCTTTTTACGTTTTTATTACGCTCTTTCTACTTTGCCCGCTTTTAAGCATCTGGCGCAAACGTATTCTTTGGAAACGGTGCCGTCCGCGTGCTTAACGCTGACCTTTTGAAGATTTGCTTCATAGGAAATAGGGGTCTTGCGGTTGGAGTGGCTGACCAAGTTGCCGGAAAGTTTACCTTTACCGCAAACGCTACAAACTCTGCTCATATTTTTATCCTCCGATTTGGAATTCTTTTTTTATTTGCATTGACTACTTTACCATATTCCTTTGAAAAATGCAACTTATTTACGGTATATTTTAATTTTTTTTATACTGAAAGGGGTGTACTTTTTATTTTTATCTTAAAATCCTTGCAAAATCCGTGTAAATATTGTAAAATATATCTTGATCTAAAATAGAGGTGTATATGTCGGTCAAAACGAGCAACATTTACGGCAGAATAACGATTTCCGAAAGGACCATCGAAAAGTTCATCGCGCACACCGCGATCGATTGCTACGGAATAGTAGAATTTGTTCCGCACAACTTTTTCGACGGGATTCTTTGCTCTATTGCGCCGAACACCTTTACGAAAGGAATCAAGGTCAACTGCAACGGAGACAGAATATTTATCAATATCTATACTATTGTAAAATACGGTGTTTCGATTAAAGCCGTGGTCGAGTCCTTAAAAGAATTCGTCCGCTACAGAGTCGAGCGTTTCTCCGGAATGGTTGTTGACACCGTCAACGTTTCCGTTATGGGCGTTGAACAATAATAATCCCGCTTTTTTCTCTTAGGAGTTATATATGACTAAAACACTTAACGGCGCGACATTTAGGTCGATGATCAACGGCGCGTCTAAACTCTTGGAACTGAACAGAGCAACCGTCGACGCATTGAACGTTTTCCCCGTACCCGACGGTGATACCGGAACAAATATGTCGCTTACCTTAAAGTCCGCGGTAAACGAGATGGCAAAGTGTAGAAACAACAACCTTCAGGAACTCTCCGAAGCGGTGGCGAAAGGCGCGCTCCGCGGAGCGAGAGGTAACTCGGGCGTTATACTTTCCCAGATACTTCGCGGACTTTGTTCTGTAATAAAGAAAAGCAAGACCGTTGACGCAAAGGTGTTTGCGCAAGGTTTAAGAAACGGTGCGGAAGTCGCGTACGGCGCGGTGTCCAAACCGAAAGAAGGAACTATCCTTACCGTTATCCGTATGGTTGCGGACCACGCTCAACAGGTAAGAGTCAGAAATAAAGACTTCGAGGAGTTCTTCCCCGAAATAATCGAAGCGGGCAATCAGGCGCTCGCGCTCACTCCGTCGCTTCTTCCCGTTCTTAAAAAGGCGGGCGTTGTCGACTCCGGCGGAAAGGGGCTTATGTTCGTCTTAGAGGGCATGTATAAGGCGCTCATGGGCGAAACCATCGCGGAAGACGTCGCTACGCCCGAAGAGAACGCAAGTCAGCCGGACGTTTCGGAACATGCGGACATAATGAATCTCGACGAGATCGAGTTCGCTTACTGCACCGAGTTTTTCATTATCCATATAAAGAAGTCCACGACTCTTGCGGATATCGACAGATTCCGTGAGTTTTTGATGACGATAGGCGACAGCGTTATCGTTATCGGCGATCTTGAATTTGTAAAAGTACACGTTCACACCAACCAGCCCGGTCTTGCGCTTTCCGAGGCGTTGAAGATAGGCGAACTCGACAAACTTAAAATCGAGAACATGTTGGAACAGAACCGCGCGCTTATGCAAAAGTACGAAGACGAGAAGAAAGAGATGGGCATGATGGCAGTCTCCGTTGGCGACGGACTTCGCGACATATTTAAGGATTTAATGGTAGACGCGGTGATCGAAGGCGGTCAGTCCATGAACCCGTCCGCAAACGACATAGCGGAGGCGATACAGCGAATTAACGCAAGCAACGTCTTCGTTTTCCCGAACAACAAGAACATAATTCTTGCGGCGGAACAGGCGAAATCGCTTGTCGGCAACAAGAAAGTGCACGTTATTCCCACGAAGAATATTCCGCAAGGGTTTGCCGCCGCGCTCGCCTTTAACCCCGAACTTTCGGTGGACGAGAACAAGGCGAACATGATCCACGCGCTCGACACCGTGTCGGTAGGTCAGGTAACGTACGCGGTAAGGAACACGAAACTTTACGGGTTCGACTTAAAAGTCGGCGACGTAATGGGGCTTGACAACAAGAAGATCTTGTCCGTCGGTAAAGACGTTTCGGACGTTACGATGGATCTTATCGAAAGACTTCGCAGCAACGAAGAGATAATAACTCTTTATTACGGTCAGGACGTAAAGGAAGAAGACGCGGTCGCCTTACAGGAAAGGATCGCAGAAAGGTATCCCGAGTGCGACGTTGAGATACACAACGGCGGGCAACCGATTTACTACTACTTCATAGCGCTTGAATAAAAAATTCGGGAAAGATAATTCTTTCCCGTTTTAATTTTGGGAGATAATGGAACTTACAAAGATTCGGGGCATAAGCGAGTCCCGGGAAAAAGACCTAAACTGCATGGGAATATTCGACACGGCGGATTTTATCCGCCTTTTTCCGCGTAAGTACCTTGATCTTCGCGAAAAGCAGAGTTTGACTTTTTGTTACCATAACGACGTCGTGCTTACTTGCGGAAAGGTTATCTCCGTTCCCGCGCCGAGATATTTTCGTGGCAGAAGTATAGTTCGCGTAAACTGCGAACAGGAAGGTCTGTTTTTCAGTGTTATCTGGTTTAATCAGCCGTACGTTGTATCAAAACTCA
>CAMPBJ010000039.1 GCA_946637575.1 uncultured Clostridia bacterium
TAAGAGTAAAATTAGGATTAGATCCCGACGAAGTAGTGAACTACTTAAACAAAAAATGCGGTATGCTCGGTATATCCGGATTATCTTCTGATATGAGAGACTGCACGGAGGCTGCGAACGCGGGCAATGAAAGAGCGAAACTCGCTATCGAAATGGTGGCGTACAGAGTTAAAAAGTACGTCGGAAGTTATATCGCGGTTTTAGGCGGGGCGGACGCTATCGTGTTTACCGGCGGTATCGGGGAACACGCGGCGCACGTTCGCGAACTCGTTATGGAAGGCATGGAGTACTGCGGAGCGAAGTTCGATAAGAAAAAGAACGCGGAGTATAAGGACGGTATCGGCGTTATCTCCGCCGACGATTCTAAGGTAAAGATCCTCGTTCTTCCGACCAACGAAGAACTTTCTATCGCAAGAGAGACTAAAATTCTTACGAGTAAATAAGTCCTTGCGCAAAATTTAACGAAAAATCGTTGACAACGCGATAGAAAAAGTATATAATTTTAAGGCTTACGCGAAAAGGCGGGCGCAGTATGATTATAGATTTAAGGAAAATGGCGCGCAGCGGAAAGGAAAGTGAAGACTTTTTCTTTCTCTACGAACCTGAAAACGACTTGTCTTCCATACCGGACGTTAAAGTCGTTATGCCGGTAAAAATCGAAGGCACGGTAACGCTTACGGGCGAACACTCCTGCCTTGCCGAAGGTGAGATTTTGTTTACCTTAAAGGGCGAGTGTACGAGATGTTTGACCGACTCCGAGAGATCATACGTCGCGGAGTTTTCCGAAGAGTTTTCGGATAGCGACGGCGCGTACCCCGTTGTAAACGATAAAATCGACCTTCGCAAAATCGCTGACGACGCTATCGTAACCAACTTCCCGATCAACTTTCTTTGTAAGGAAGACTGCAAAGGGCTATGTTTTAAGTGCGGAAAGAACTTGAACGAAGGGGATTGCGAACACGTAACCAAATAAATCGCAGAATAAAGGATAGGTGAAATATTATGGCAGTACAGAAAAGTAAAACGAGTAAACAGAGAACCAACACGAGATACGCTCAGTGGAAGATCAGCGCGCCGAATCTCGTAGAATGCCCCCAGTGCCACGAACTTAAGGCTTCTCACAGAGTTTGCCCCAAGTGCGGTTACTACGACGGCAAGATGGTAGTCGATACTTCCGTAAAGGAAAAGAAAGACTAATCCCGGTTTATAAAAAAACGAAAAGCGGACGCTACGTAGCGTTCCGCTTTTTCTTGTTTTAAATATTGCGGGTATTATTCCTTTATAATACACGCGCACGCGCGCGCGCATATACCTTCTTCGCGCCCGATAAAGCCCAAGCCCTCCAAGGTCGTCGCGCCTATGCCGACGTCCTCTTTTTTTATGCCGAGAACTTCGGAAAGTCTTTCGGTCATCTTCGGGATAAAGGGAAGAAGTTTGGGTTTTTCCGCCATGATCACCGCGGAAACGCTTTTTACCTTAAATCCTGCGTCTTTTACAATGCATAGCGTTTCTTTTAAGAGTTCTATGCTGTCCGCGTCCTTATATTTTTCGTCGCTGTCGGGGAAGTGGTAACCTATATCGCGCATACCGCACGCGGAAAATATCGCGTCCATTATAGCGTGCGTCAGCGCGTCGGCGTCGGAGTGCCCTAAAAGTCCTTTGTCGTGCGGGATCTCTATTCCGCCGAGAATAAGTTTTCGGTTTTCGGCGAGTTTATGACAGTCGAACCCCATACCGAACCTGACTGTTCCGACAAGGTTTAAGTTCGTAAAATCTTCGGGGTAGGTGAGTTTGACGTTTTTAAAATCGCCGTTAAACACGGAAAGTTTTCCGAACGCGTTTTTATACACTTCGCCGTCGTCGCCGGTATCTTTTTTTGCAAGCGAATAGGCTTTTACGATATCTTTTGTAAAAAATCCTTGCGGAGTCTGGACCGAATACAGCCCGCTTTTCCCGAGATAATCTTGCGCGGTTTCGCCGTCCGATTTTAAAACCGTGTCGCGCGAAGGGATAACGGGGATCGCGCTGCCGTGTTTTTTTGCAGTCTCTATGCAGTCCGCAATAACTTTTTCCGAAACGAACGGGCGCGCACCGTCGTGGATAAGCACGATCTCGTTTTTAACGTATGGTAGGGCGTTTTTTATCGACTCCGTTCTCGTTTTACCGCCGAGGACTACGGTAAAGAAAGGAAAGTCCTTTTTTATCCTTTCGTAATCTTCTTTACTTGCGGTAAGAATATACTCGTCGATAAGTCCGCTTTTATAAAAACTCTCGGCGGCAAGGTCTAAAACGGTCTTGTCGCCGATTTTGTAAAACAATTTATTCTCTTTCAGTTTCGCGCGCGAACCGTTGCCCGCCGCGGTGATTATCACGGTAACTTTCATCTATTCTCCGATTATCTCGTAAAGCGATTCCGCGTTCTCTTTTCTCACGGTCTCTTTAATGTCCTTGACCTTAAAAGACACAGAACCGCTGTTGAAGCCGATCGTAACGACGTCCCCCACTTTTATTTCGTGCGAAGGTTTGACGGCGACGCCGTTTATTTTAACTCTTCCGCCCTTTGCGGCCTCCTGCGCGAGCGCGCGTCTTTTTAAGATGCGCGACACTTTCAAAAACTTGTCTATTCTCATATTTTCCGTACGTATATAACGTTTTTTTAATTTTTTTATTATTTATTACGACAAACAGTTGACAATATTGACAAAACAGTGTAACATTATAAAATGCCTTATGGTAGGTTATAGTCGCAATTTATCGCCTTTTGCGAATTTTCCGATAAAAAAATACGGGGTGAAAACCCTTGAAATCGGTAAGAAACAAGCGATGATTTGCCAAGCCTTCCCGACGAGAACATTATACAACGCTTTTCGGCGTTTGTAAACCCCGCGGGACTAATATTTAAAATTTTTTTAAGGAGTGTGTTTTGATGGCACGTAAACTACCTGAAATCGAGAGTGGCAAGATAACGAGAAAAACGTTTTCCAAAATCAAGGAAGCGATCGAACTCCCGTATCTTGTCAAAATCCAAAAAGACTCCTACGACGCCTTTATTAAAGAGGGCATCAGCGACGTTTTTGAAGATTTTTCGCCGATCACCGACTATTCCGACCACTTTGAACTCTACTTTTTAGAGCACAGTCTGGACGGCAAACCGAAGTACGACGAAAAAGAATGCAGAGACAGAGACGCGACTTTCGCGCTTCCGCTCCGCGTTAAAGTACGTCTTGTAAACAAGGTCACGGACGAAGTTATCGACCAAGAAGTATTTATGGGCGAACTTCCGCTT
The DNA here is from genome assembly GCA_946637575.1 of uncultured Clostridia bacterium. Classification (GTDB taxonomy): domain Bacteria; phylum Bacillota; class Clostridia; order Christensenellales; family Borkfalkiaceae; genus UBA1259. The sequence goes on from CAMPBJ010000039.1 coordinate 3,287, forward strand.
ATGACCGACAACGGCTCGTTTATCATAAACGGCGCGGAAAGAGTCATCGTATCCCAGCTCGTCCGTTCGCCCGGCATCTACAACGGCGAACAGGTCGATAAGTCGGGAAGAAAACTTTACGACACGACGGTGATCCCGTCCCGTGGCGCATGGCTCGAATTCGAGCAGGATTCTCAGGGCACGCTTTACGTTCACGTCGACAGAACGAGAAAACTTACCGGCACGGTACTTCTCCGCGCGTTAGGTTTCGGATCTGACGACGCTCTCCGCGAACTTTTCGGCGGGGATGAAATGATCGAAAACACCGCTGCAAAAGACACCGCTAAATCTGAAAGCGACGGGCTTATCGAATTATACAGAAGACTTCGTCCGGGCGAGATCCCGACGGACGAGGCGGTGAAGACCAACCTTAAAAACCTTTTCTTCGATCCGAGAAGGTACGATTTGGCGCGCGTCGGCAGATATAAGTTCAATAAACGTCTGCGTTTAGGCGTAAGGATCGCGGGACTCGTCGCGGGCGAAGACGTTATAAGCCCCGACGGCGAAGTTTTGGCGACCAAAGGACAAGTTATCTCCAAAGAACTTGCGGAGAACATTCAGAACGCCGGCGTCAACACTTTCGTTGCGGAAGTAGGCGGTAAGAAACACAAGATCATAGCGAACAACGTAGTAAGTTATAAAGCGGTTACGGGTATCGATCCCAAAACTTTCGGGCTTTTGGACTACGTTTATTATCCGACGCTCGTCTTCTCCGAAAAGGTTAACGCGCTCGTTAAAGAAAAGGGCGTGGAAGAGACCGCGGAAGAGTTGAAAAAAGAGATAGACGCGTTCTTCTACTTAGAGGAGAGAGTGTCCGCTCCGGGCGAAGAAAAACTCGAAGACAAAAAATACAACGAAAAGGCGAGGGAAACGAGAATCAAATTCGTTTCCGCCTGCGTTAAATATCACGAAATGATCGAGAACGCGGATTTAAGCAACATTTCGTTGGAAGACAAGAAACTTATCCGTCCGCTTCTTGACAAGTTGAATCATAAACACATTACGGTAGACGATATCGTCGCGAGCGTTTCCGTAAACCTCGACAGGAACTTCGGGATCGGCACTTCGGACAATATCGACCACTTGGGCAACCGTAGAGTCCGTTCGGTCGGCGAACTTTTGCAGAACCAGTTCCGTATCGGTATCGCAAGGCTCGAAAGAGTCATCAAAGAGAGAATGGCGACTGCGCAGAACCCCGCGGAAGTTTCCCCGCAAGGACTTATCAATATCCGTCCGGTATCTTCGGCGATAAAAGAGTTCTTCGGATCTTCCCAACTTTCGCAGTTTATGGATCAGACGAATCCTATCGCGGAACTTACGCACAAGAGAAAACTTTCCGCGTTGGGTCCGGGAGGACTTAACCGCGACAGAGCAACCTTCGAAGTCCGTGACGTTCACCACTCCCACTACGGAAGAATGTGCCCGATCGAAACTCCTGAAGGACAGAACATCGGCTTGATCTCTTCGCTTGCGTCTTACGCAAAGGTAAACGAATTCGGTTTCATCGAATCGCCGTACAGAAGAGTAGAGCATAAGATAAACGCCGACGGAAAAGTCGAAACGATCGTTACCGAGACCGTCGATTATCTTACCGCGGACGAAGAAGATAACTACATCGTCGCGCAGGCAAACGAACCGCTCGTCGACAACAAATACTTCGTTCACGACCGTGTTTCCTGCCGTCACAGAGAAGATATCACCGAAGAAGTCAAAGAGAAGATCGACTATATGGACGTCTCTCCGAAACAACTTATTTCGGTCGCTACCGCGCTTATCCCGTTCTTGGAGAACGACGATACCAACCGTGCGCTTATGGGCTCGAACATGCAACGTCAGGCAGTTCCGCTCCTTTGCCCCGAGAACGCTATCGTCGCGACGGGTATCGAACGCCGTATCGCGTACGACTCGGGCGTTATGGTAAACGCCAAAGAAGAAGGCGTCGTAAAGAGCGTTGCGTCGGATAGGATCGTTATTACCGAAAAAGACGGAACGGACAGAGAATACAAGTTAAAGAAATTCGAGCGTTCTAACCAAGGAACGTGCTTAAATCAAAAGCCTATCGTAGACAAGGGCGAAAAGATCGCGAAAGGACAAACCATCGCGGACGGTCCTTCTACGAAGAACGGCGAACTTGCGTTAGGGCGTAATATCCTTATCGGCTTTATGAGCTGGGAAGGTTACAACTACGAAGACGCTATGCTTATCTCCGAAAAACTCGTTCGCGAAGACGTGTTTACGACTATTCACATCGAAGAACACGAGATCGAGGCGAGAGACACGAGACTCGGCGAAGAAGAGATCACGCGCGATATCCCGAACGTCGGCGAAGACGCGCTTAAAGATCTTGACGAAGACGGTATCGTCCGCATCGGTGCGGAAGTCAACTCGGGCGACATATTAGTAGGTAAGGTAACCCCCAAGGGCGAGACCGAACTTACCCCCGAAGAAAGATTATTGCGCGCGATATTCGGCGACAAGGCAAGGGAAGTAAAGGATACTTCCTTAAAAGTTCCGCACGGCGAAGGCGGCGTCGTAGTAGACGTCAAGATATTCACCCGCGCGAACAAAGACGAATTATCCCCCGGCGTAAACAAACTCGTCCGCGTGTATATCGCGCAGAAACGTAAGGTTTCCATCGGCGATAAGATGGCGGGCCGTCACGGTAACAAGGGCGTCATTTCGAGAATACTTCCCGAAAGCGATATGCCGTTTATGGCGGACGGTACTCCGTTGCAGATAGTCTTAAACCCGCTCGGCGTTCCTTCCCGTATGAACATCGGTCAGGTTCTCGAAGTACACTTGGGGCTCGTTTGTAAGCAACTCGGCTGGAAGATCGCGACGCCGGTATTCGACGGCGCGACGGAGAGCGAGATCAAAGAACTTTTAAGAGACAACAACATATTAAACCCCGAAGGCGAAGTCGACGGAAAGATACAGTTATACGACGGAAGAACGGGCGAACCGTTTGAAAACAGAGTTACCGTCGGTCAGATGTACATGATAAAACTTATCCACTTAGTCGACGATAAGATCCACGCGCGTTCGACCGGACCTTACAGTTTGGTTACCCAGCAGCCTTTGGGCGGTAAAGCGCAGTTCGGCGGACAACGTTTCGGCGAAATGGAAATCTGGGCGTTAGAGGCTTACGGCGCGGCGCATATTTTACAGGAAATACTTACCGTCAAGTCGGACGACGTAGTCGGCAGATTCAAAGCTTTCGACTCCATCGTAAAAGGCACGAACATAAGCGAACCCGGTATCCCCGAAGCGTTTAAGGTTCTCCTTAAAGAGTTGCAAAGTCTTGCGCTCGACGTAAGAGTTCTTACCGAAAACAACGAAGAACTTAACTTAAAAGATCTCGTTGAAAGCGATATGGACGATATGCCGACCGTAAGAGAGAAGGAAGTTAAAGAAGAAGTTTCGCTCGGCGAGTTCGACGACGCGGAAGTTACCGCGGAACCCTTCGAGGATAACGAAAACCTCGACCTCGGCGACGACTTCAAGTTTAAGGATATCTTCGACGAAGACGACGAAGAAATCGACACTACGATACCCGATGCTGCCGATCTTTTAGACGACAACTTCGACGACGAAGAGTAAGGGGGTATATAAATAATGTTTGAACTTAACAATTTTGATTCGATTCAGATCGGAGTTGCGTCTCCCGAAAAAATCAGAAGTTGGTCGCACGGCGAAGTAACCAAGTCCGAGACGATCAACTACAGAACCCAGAAACCCGAAATGGGCGGTCTTTTCTGCGAAAGGATTTTCGGACCGACGAAGGACTGGGAGTGCTACTGCGGAAAGTACAAACGTATCCGCTACAAGGGCGTCGTTTGCGACAAGTGCGGCGTCGAAGTTACTAAGTCTAAAGTAAGACGCGACCGCATGGGGCATATCGAACTTGCCGCCCCCGTTTCTCACATTTGGTATTTTAAGGGCGTTCCGTCGAGAATAGGTCTTATGCTCGACATGAGTCCCAAGGCGTTGGAGCAGGTACTTTATTTTGCCAGCCACGTCGTTTTGGATCCGGGTACGACCGACCTTGAATACAAACAGGTAATAAACGACCGCGAAAAGCAGGAATACGAGATAAAATACGGCATGGGTGCGTTTAAGACCGGTATGGGTGCGGAAGCCATCAAAGAACTTTTAATGGCGATCGACCTTGACAAAGAGTCTGCCGAAACGAAGAAGATCATAGAAGAAAACAGTTCGGGGCAGAAGAGACTTCGCGCGGTCAAACGTATCGAGATAATCGAGGCGTTCAGACAGAGCGGAAACCGTCCCGAGTGGATGATATTAGACGTTCTTCCCGTAATTCCGCCCGAACTTCGTCCTATGGTACAGTTGGACGGCGGAAGATTCGCGGTGTCTGATCTAAACGACCTTTACCGTCGTGTTATCAGCAGGAACAACCGTTTGAAAAA